>JBJONJ010000451.1:0-3515 GCA_046051905.1 Verrucomicrobiota bacterium | reverse complement strand
TCACGCGGGCTGTATTTGCCCGCCACGGAGGTCAAATCGGGGCCGATGGCTCCGCCTTCGTTTTGGAAGCGATGGCAGGCAAAGCATGTCGAGGCCCCAAACATGTTCCGGCCGTTTTGGAAGTTGCGATTGCCCTCCAGGCCCACGCCGAGCGATTTTTCGAGATCGGCCACCGTCCACGCTTTGACGAAGTTCATCGGCTTCGCGGTGAAACTCGGCGCTTTGGCCTCCGGCTTGGCATCGAGCACGTCTTTGATCGCCAGCTTCTCTTCCTCGCTCATCGTGGCGAGGGCATCTTTTTTGATTTCACCGATGAAGAGGTCAAACGAGGCCCCGCCTTTGTAATTCGCGGCACGCAGGAACCAGCGGAAGTAATCGGCGCGGAGTTCCTTCGTCCAGCCAGCCTTCGCGAAGCGCAAAATGCGGGCGTAGTCGATCTGCTCCTCCTGCGTGGGCGAGTCATTCACCAGCGGAGCCGCCTTGGCGACGATTCCGGCATCGCCGAGATACACGAGCACCTCCGCGAGGTCGCGATTCAGCCCCGTGTCATTCGTTGGGAAGAGCGGATTGAGTTTCGCAATCAAATCGGCCTTTGTGACCGCATCCGGCTCGCCGAGGCGGGTGAAGGCGAGCATGTAATCGCGAATGAGCGTCACACGATCGAGCCCCTTGAGTGCTTTGAAGTCGATCTTGCCCAGCGCATCGAGGATGGGCTTCAGCAATGCTTTGTCTCCACCGCTGCTGCGAGCCAGCGCCATGAGGGCGGTCAAAGCGGCACGAGGATTGGCTTCGGAGAGCGCTTTGTCCTTCCAAGACGCCACTGGCTGATGCTCCAAAGCGATGCGGGCGGCAAAGCGGATGTTGCGGTCAGAGGAGTCGAGGTGAGGCCAGGCAGCTTCAATAGCTTTGGGGTCTTGTTTGCCATGGAAGGCTTCAAGAGAGCCACGCACGTTCGGGGACATCGGATTCATCGGAGTTTTCAGCACGGACTCGGTATTCTCCTCGCCCGTGTAAGTCACCCGATACAAGCCCGACTGCACTTTACGGCCACCCACACTCACATACATGGCCCCGTCCTTCTTGGAGACCTCGATGTCAGTCAGCGGCAGCGGCGAGGCACTCATGAACTCCTCGGCCGTGCCGCTGTAGCCAGAAAGATGCACGGCATACATCTTGCCGTAGCTCCAATCGCAGATGTAGAGCGCGTCCTGGTATTTCGCGGGGAATTTGGCTCCGTAGCCGAAGGCGACGCCCGTGGGCGAACCGGGGCCGATGTCCACCACGGCGGGAAGGCTGTCCTCCCAGCGTGCCGGCCACTTCTTGCTGCAGGTGCGCCAGCCGAATTCACCGCCGCTTTGCATGAAGCACACGCGGGTGGGGCGATACCACGGCATACCGGTGTCCCATTCCATGTCAGCGTCGAAGCCGAAGATGTCGCCTTGGCGATTAATGGCGATATCATAGGTGTTGCGGGTGCCGGTGTTGATGAGTTCCCACTTTTTGCCGTCGAGATCCGTCTTCGCCATCCAGCCACCGGGAGCGAGCACATCGCGCATGAAACCGCGACCCAGCAGCATCGGGAAGAGCTGGTCCTCGCCCCAATGACGAGGCACGCGGCTCGTTTCGCAGCCCGGCTCCGGCGTTTGATTGCCGCACATCACGTAGAGGCTCTTGCCATCGGGCGATGCCACCACGCCGTGTGGCCCATGCTCGCCCGCTTTGCCTGGAAAGGCACGCAGCAGCTCCACCGCGTCGAATTGGTCATCGCCATTCGTGTCCTTGCAGCGGTAGAGGCCGCGGCCCTGATACGCATCGTCATTCACCACACCATAAAGCGCCCCCGCATGATAAAGCAGGCCCTGGCAGTGCCCGAAGTCGATGCTCAGCTTCTCGACCTTCGTATCCGCGGCTTTGGCGCCCGGTGTGATGCGATATAGCGGCCCATACTGATCACTGCAAATCATCCGGCCCTTGTCATCCTGCGTCATGGAGACCCACGAGCCCTCCTGCTCCTTCGGCACGGAATAGAGAAGCTCGACTTGGAAGCCTTTGGCGATTTTGACTTTGTCCGCCGGCGTGGCTTGCGTGGCAAGTTGCGCGTGGCTGGCCGTCGAAACGGCAAAAAGGAATGTGAAGAGGAATTTCATGCGGGCTGGGGAATAGAGCGCTGAGAGTGAACCGTGCCGCCCAAATGACGAGCGCTTTTTCCTCTCGATTCGGGCATAAAAAAGCGGCAGGCGATGAAGCCTGCCGCCCAAATGGCTACTCTCATCGTGGGAGCAATCAGTAGCGCTCGCGACCGCCTGCGCCGGGGTAGCCGCCACGGCCACCGCCCGCGTTGTAGCCTCCACGGCCGCCACCACCAGCGGGACGCTCCTCTTTCGGGCGCGCCTCGTTCACCACAAGCACTCGGCCCATGAATTCCTGGTCGTGCAAGCCCCTGATGGCCTCCTGCATGCCGGTGGCACTGTCCATGGTGATGAAGGCGAAGCCGCGCGGGCGGCCCGAGACGTGGTCCATGGGCAGGAAGAGATCGGTCACGGTGCCGTAATTGCTGAAGAGATCACGCAGATCGTTGTCAGAGGCGGCAAAGGGCAGATTGCCCACATACATTTTGGTGTTCATGTCGTTGTCTTTCTAAGTGCAGTTTCCATCCGCGCATGCACGACCAGCCTCCGGTCTTCGGATTTCAGAACACCAACGAATCCAAAGAAACACCTGATGAACAGCTCGGTCTGCCTGTTTTAGGTGGACTGCGGATGTCTGCACTCGTCCCGTTTGGGGAGGAAAGCAAGGAATGGTTTCGCGGATGCGGACCGGCCTACACTCTTGCGGATCGTTTGCACCTCCACGGGAATCCACTCTCGGCGGCAGTCACAGCGCCCCTTTAGAATCTGCCTCAGGAGCCGCGGTGGTTTCGCTGCCGCTATGGAAAACAACTCCTGACTTCTCACTCACGACCCAGAACACGGGAGCCAGACACTTTTTTGAGCCGCGCCGCCTGTGAAGGCGGCGGCGATCGTGATTTCTTGGCTTCGTGAAGGTCTCAGTCCGCGCCGCCAGCCAGGCTACCGCGTCTGTGCTGCGCCTTCGACGGGGCGTCTAGAAATGGCGGCGCTTAATGAAGCCAAAAATATAACTTAATTGTTATTCTATTTATTTTTATATCAAAACCCAACTTACACACGAAAAAATCTTACTCCATTTTTAAAACCCGTCTTGCCATACATATAATACCATGATTTTTTAGGCAAATTAACGCATGGATCATTCCGCGCACAACAAAATCACCTCCTTCATTTGGTCCATCGCTGACGACTGCCTGCGGGATGTCTTTGTGCGCGGAAAATACCGGGATGTCATCCTGCCCATGTTCGTTCTGCGACGCATCGACTGCCTACTCGAGGACACCAAGGCCGCCGTGCTGGAGGAGGTGCGCTTTCAGAAGGAGGAGGCTAGGATGGCCGTCCTGGACCCCGAGGGGCTGAAGGACGCCGCTAGCCAGGTCTTTTACA
>JBJONJ010000450.1:0-3022 GCA_046051905.1 Verrucomicrobiota bacterium | reverse complement strand
AAATCGAGGCGGAAATGCGTGTCATCGGCAAACGACTCCGCGTCCGCCCGAAAGGCGATGCGGGTGCCGTTGGGCTCGGTGCAGGGCTTGGGCTTGCCCATGTCGTAAACGACGAGCCCCTGGCTGAATTCGATGCTGCGGGTCTGGCCTTCACGGATGGCCTGGATCTCGAAGAACTCGCTCAAGGCGTTCACCGCCTTGATGCCGACGCCGTTGAGGCCCACGGAGCGTTTGAAGGCCTCGCTGTCGTATTTCGCGCCCGTGTTGATCTGCGCGGCACACTCCATGAGCTTGCCCAGCGGGATGCCGCGGCCGTAATCGCGCACGGTGACCGTTTGAGCGTCGTCGATCTCGATTTCGATCGTGTTGCCGAAGCCCATGACGTGCTCGTCGATGCAGTTATCGACCACTTCCTTGAGCAGCACATAGATGCCGTCCTCCGGCAGCGAGCCGTCGCCGAGCTTGCCAATATACATGCCGGGGCGGAGGCGGATGTGCTCACGCCAGTCGAGGGACTTGATGCTGTCTTCGGTGTAATTGTGTGCTGGGGTCGCGGCCATGGGAAATCTATGACTTATGGTTGGTGATTGACGAATTGGACTGGCTGGAGATGGCAGGGGTGGAGCGGCGAGTCAAGAGGGGGAGGATTCGCAGTTGCCAGCGGAAAGGCGTCAGCCTAGTATCGCATGCTTTCCAGCCAGAAGAACACCTTATCTCACCATGTCCCTCGTCCGCCGCCTTCTCGTTCTGACATTCTCCTGCGCGTTTGTCTCCTGCACCTTTCATTCCGCCGACTTGAAGTATCCCACGGTGGCCGAGGCGGATGCCATGGACCAGCAATGGGGCCTGACTAAGCGCAAGGCTCGCGGTGGTCCCAAGCAGTTTTTCCAATCTAATAGCGCCGCCGCCGCCGCCGCAGGGCTCTCCCGTGAGGAAGTGACGTCGCCTCCGGCACCCGCCCCGGCTCCCGCTCCCGCTCCCGCCCCGGCGGCTGCGCAGCCCTCTGTGAATGTGCCCTCGAACCTCCGCTAAGCGGCTTGAAAGCTGCTGTGGAGCCTTTGAAGACCTGCCCACCTCCTGAATGATTGTGAAGACTCTGCTCCTGATCCGCCTTCTGTCCTGCATGGCCGCTCTTGCCGTTTCCGCCATGGCGCAGACGCTTCCGGTGACCTCGAGTGTGCAGCCACAGGCACCAGCCTCCACTGCGGATCCTTCGCCTCCCATCCGTTCACTCTCGCAGGCGGAGCTCGACAAGCTGGCGGAGCAGGCACAGAAGTCGGTCTTCAGTGCCGCTGACAAGCCGGTCACCACCAGCGGCACCAGTTCAGCAGGAACGCCGATGACGACGATCAATGGCGTGACGCAAATTCCTCGTGCAGGCATGGCCCCAGGGGCACGGATCACCACCCGTGGCGGTCAGAAGAGCACCGGAAACTTCGCCCCGCCCGCCGCGGTGAATCCTCGTGCGGATGATCCCACCCAGTGGTCCCGGGATTCCGTGCATAAACTGGCCATTGTGGAGATCTCCTTTGGATCGACACAGGAAGTGGTGGTGATCCAGCTCTTCCCCGATTCGGCGCCACAGACCGTGGCAAACTTCACCGACCTCTGCGAAAGCAAGTTCTATGACGGCCTGGCCTTTCACCGTGCCATCGAGAACTTCCTGGTGCAGGCGGGGGATCCACTCACGGCGGACGAGGACAAGCGCGACCTCTGGGGAACGGGAGGCGAGGACCGCAGCATTCCGGCTGAGATCCGTCGCCCACACCGTGTCGGTGCCGTCGCCATGGCCCGCCGCGGAGACCATGTGAACCCTTCCCGCAAATCGAACGGCTCCCAGTTTTACTTCTGCCTGGGTAACTACAGCTCCCTGGACGGCAAATACACAGTATTTGGCCAAGTGGTGAGCGGCCTCGACGTGCTGAAGCACATCTCTAAGATGCCGGTGGACAGCAATGATTGCCCGGTAGCTCGGATCGAGATCGGCTCCATCCGAGTGGTGGATCAGACGGGCCCCATGGCAGTGCTCTCGGGCGAGGGCTCGAACAAGCGTTTCCGTCCTGGTGCCTCTCGCAGCATCTTCGACAAGGTGCTAGAGCGTATCTGGTGAGCAACTGCAGCAGGCGATCGCCTAGCGCATCGATTTCAGATCGCTCTCATCCTTACGCGTTCAGGGCGGTGATGGCGGCTTCGAGGCTGGGCACATCCTTGATCGTGGTGACCTGCACGGATTTGTCGATCTTGCCCATCAGGCCTGCAAGCGTGCCGTCCGGCCCCAGCTCAATGAAACGCGTGTAGCCGGCGGCAATGAGGCTCTGCATGCATTCCACCCACCGGACGCTGCCGGTGACCTGCCGTGTCAGTGTTTCACGAATGTCTTCGGCGCTTGAGACGGCTTTCGCGGCAAAATTGCTCACCACCGTGCATCGCGGCGTGGTGATGGAGGTATTGGCGAGCACGGCAGCCAGCTTGTCCTCGGCGGACTGCATGAGACGGCTGTGGTAGGCGCCGGCCACGGGCAGCGGGATGGCGCGTTTGATGCCCTTGTCCTTCGCTTTGGCGGCGGCAGCCTCGATGCCTGCGGCGCTGCCGCTGAGCACGATCTGGCCGGGGGCGTTCAGGTTCGCCACGTCCACGTCACATTCAGCGGCGAGCTCGCGGATGGCGGCCTCCTCGCCGCCCAGCATGGCCAGCATGGCGCCCTTGGTGCTTTCGCAGGCCTCCTCCATGAAACGGCCGCGCTGGAAGACGAGCTTCAAGCCGGTGGCAAAGTCAAACGTGCCGGCGGCGGCATGCGCGGTGAATTCTCCGAGCGAAAGCCCCGCCGTGGCGGCGATCTCGAGCTGCGGCACCTTGGCCTTCAGCACCTCAAGAATGGCGAGACCATGCGCATACAGCGCCGGCTGGCAGCGGCTGGTCTTGGTGAGCTCCTCCATCGGGCCTTCGAACATCACGTTCGTCAGCGAGAAGCCGAGCGCGGCATCCGCCTGGTCGAGCAGGCCGCGGACTTCAGGGAAGGCCT
>JBJONJ010000449.1:0-3418 GCA_046051905.1 Verrucomicrobiota bacterium | reverse complement strand
TGAGGATCACAAACGGGTTGATAATTTGAAGCTGATTCGTGCGCTCGATGTCTCAAATCAATACTTCCACAACACAACGACTGGCTGGATATGGTATCATTTGGAAACAGGTCTGACTCCTGAGGAGGCAAGTCCAGAAACTCTTGAAGAGGCCATGAAATTTTATTCCTCTTTCGTGAAGAAATATCATCCGATTGCCCTTCCTACTATCGAGAGGCCCGCTGCGGCGGAAGGCGCGAAGTGATGCCGTTGAGATTGCGCTCGGCTTTTGCTCTCATTCGCGTAGAGGTGCACGCTTTGCCTTTGCGTTTTAAACGAACGGTGTTTGTAGCGTCGCGGCTTCTCTTTCGGCCTTGGCATTTTCTTCCTTTTGAAGTCGTTTTTCCTTGATGATGCCGCCCAAGTTTTTGAGGATTTCAACAAGCCCTCTCTGTTTGTGCATCCGAACCAAAACCTCATGGTTCAATTCGGGGGCTGGCATCCACGGCTTTCCATCCGACACGCTATGTTCAAGCTGTTGCTGTCTGGCGAAGTCTTCAGGGAAGCGTCGTTCCAGCATCCAGGCAGCGGCCCGCCAATCTCGTTGTGCCGCATCGCAGATTGAGGACACATGAACCTGCATTGCGACGGCTTGAGAGTGACGCCGCAGCTGGCAAAGCTGGCAATAATCGGGAGGGGCGCTTTGTAGTTCAAGAGAAACCTTGAAGT
This sequence comes from Verrucomicrobiota bacterium, assembly GCA_046051905.1. Taxonomy (GTDB): domain Bacteria; phylum Verrucomicrobiota; class Verrucomicrobiia; order Verrucomicrobiales; family Verrucomicrobiaceae; genus Prosthecobacter. Next base: position 2,710 of record JBJONJ010000449.1, on the reverse strand, counting down.
GAGGTGTAGTAGCGATTGCGGTGAAGCAGCAAACCCTGTTGGCGGGGCACGTCGTCGAAGGGTGAAAGTGTGACAGTTCGGGGGGACCTGTCGCTACCTGACCCCTTGATCCCCAAGGCCGTCCCAGCATTTCAGGGGCTTGGAAACGGGGTGGCGGAGAGGGTGGGATTCGAACCCACGGTGACATTTCTGCCACGCCAGTTTTCAAGACTGGAGCCATAAACCACTCGACCACCTCTCCTGGTGCCGCGTCGCGGTGCATTCGGAGGTTAGCCAAGCGCGGAGAGATGCAAAGAGGAAGTTTGCCCGCCGCCGCATGCTCGGCATCTTTTTCCGCCCATGATCCACGCCACCGCCCTCATCGACCCGCGAGCCCAAATCGATCCCAGCGCCGAAATCGGCCCCTATGTCGTGATCGATGGCCCAGCGACTCTGGCGGCAGGCGTGAAGGTGATGGCCCATGCCCAGCTCGTCGGGAAGGTGACCGTGGGCACTGGCACCATCATCGGCCGCGCCGCGATCATCGGTGGCGAGCCCCAGGACCTTGGTTTTGACCCGCAAACTGACAGCGAGGTGATTCTTGGGGCGCAAAACACCATCCGCGAGCACGTGACGATCCACCGTGGAAGCAAGCCGGGAAGCGCCACCCGCATCGGAGATCGCAATTTCTTGATGGCAGGCAGCCACCTAGCCCACGATGTGGTCCTCGGGAACCAGAACATCCTCGCCAACTCGGTGCTTCTGGCGGGGCACATTCACGTCGGGAACAACACGTTCATCGGCGGCGGAGCTGTGTTTCACCAGTTCCTCCGCATCGGCGATTTTTGTGTGGTTCAGGGGAATGGCAGCTTCAGCAAGGACATCCCGCACTATTGTGCCGCCCAGCGCATCAACCGCATCACCGGCCTGAATGTGATCGGCCTGCGGCGGAATGGCTTCTCCACAGAAGACCGCGCGGCGATCAAGGAGCTGTTCCAAACGCTGTTTTGCTCTGGCAAAAACCTCAGTGAGGCCATCATCGATGCAGGAGCACGTGACTGGCCGGAGAAGGCTCGGCGGCTGCTCGAATTTGTACGTGCAGCCAGCAAAAAGGGCGTCTGTCCAGTGCGACCAGGACGTGAGGACGACTGACCCTCCATCGCGGCGGGTAGCGTTGTCATTGCTTGAATGAACGGGCAAAAAATCCGCCCTTTTGGTTGTCACGCGAGCGGCGGTGGCCTAAAAAGCCTTCTGGTGCCCGCGGACAAGGCGGGTGCCCTTCCGATTTTTCCGAGCTTATGACCTTTTCGAGATTCTGTGCCGCCATCACCGCCAGTTTCCTCGCCCTCGGCGGGTGGGGGTATGCCCAGTCCTTGGTGGATAGCATGTCGGGCGATGTGAAAATCGACGGCTTGACGACCACCATGGATCCCGAAACCGGGCTGGCGACCGTCTCGGGGGATGTCCGCGTGGAGTATCAGGATGTGCAGATCCGCTGTGCCCAGGCCAGCTACAACAACGTCACGGGGGATATCCATGCCACGGGGAATGTGGTGATCTGGCGGGCTGGGGCCATTTACCGCGGTGACAGCATCGACTACAACGTCCTGACTGGCGAGCTTTCTGGGAATAATGTTCGTTCTGGCATGCCTGCCAATCCGGGCACCTTTTTCTACAGGGCCAAGAAGTTCCATACGGAGACCAAGCTACTCGACCATCGTGTGGAGGCCGAGGATATGGAATTCACCCTCCATGATGTCGCCAATCCCAACTTCCGCATCACTGGCAAACGCATGGAAATCGAACCCGGGGAGAGGGTGAAGCTCCTCAATATTAAGTACCTCGCTGGTGACACCGCCTTGCTTCATCTGCCTTATCTCGCGCAGGGCCTTGACCAAGAGCAGGGTTTCCGCTTCACACCCGGCTACAACAGCCGCTGGGGTGCCTTCCTTCTCAATCGTCTGACCGTTTTCCACGGCACCCATACCGAAGCCCGCTACCAACTCGACCTCCGCAGCTTTCGCGGGGTGGCAGGCGGCGTTGAGCTCTATTCCATGCGCCACAACGCCAATCGCGGCAATTTCGGCCATTTGAAATTTTACGGCATGAACGACAGCGCCGCCAACCGCAACCTGACTGGCACCACTCGTGCCGTGATCGACAAAACCCGTTACCGGTTGAACTTTCAGCATCGCATCTACCTCCCCGGACCGGACGTCAGCACTTGGTATATCGATTTCGATATCAACAAGCTCAGCGACGTCCACTTCTACGAGGACTTCTACTTCAACGACTTTTTCACCCAGCCAGAGCCGGACAACCAGATCTCCATCATCAAGAAATCCGATGCCTTCGTGGCCACACTCATGGCCCGCGTGCAGCTCAACAAGTTCTATCGTGCCGCCGAGCGTCTGCCGGAGCTGTCGATCGATTTTGTGCGCCGTCCGATCTTCGGCACCCGCATCCAGCACCAGGGAACCATTTCCGCCGGCGTCTATGTCGAACGCCTCGGCTCTTATGAGCAGGTGGAACTGCAACGGCTCGCTTCGATCGGCTTGCTGGGAGCGGCCGCAGTGAATGCCCAAGGAGCGGCCTCCTCGTATGCCAGTCTGCTTGGCTTTCCGGCTGGGACCGCCATTGGGCCTTTGGAAACGCTCGCCGGCATGAACCTGATCAATTCCCGTCTCGTGGAACCCGGTTTCACCCGTTTTCATACCTACCACGAATTCCT
>JBJONJ010000448.1:0-2883 GCA_046051905.1 Verrucomicrobiota bacterium | reverse complement strand
CATTCAGTTGGGCACTTTGCGCCTGCCAGCGCTCAAACTGCGAATGATCCGACAAGGCGGTGCGGGCATGGATTTCGTTCAGCGAGGCAAAGCTCGACGCATTCGCGGCGAGAAGCTGCGATTCGGCTGCGAAGGCCATCGCCTGGCCTTCTTTGAGTGATTTCATCGACTCGGCGGCCTTGTGCAGCTCGACCTCGCCTTTGAAGACGTGGACCTCGGAACTCGCCTCGTTGACATCGAGGCCGAACTCGGTGCCGAGATCGACGATGGTGCCTTTCGGCGTGTTGATGCGGAAACCTTTGGCCTGCGGCGGCACGTTGGCGCTGAGCTTGCCACGCGTGCAGGTGGCCTCGCCGCTGGAGATGATCTGCAGCTCGGCGGGACCTTCGATCAAAACGCGGGCACCTTGATAAAACTCGATCTGCGCGATGCCGGACTTCAATTTGAGCAGTCCGGGTGAAAGCGGCGTGCCCGGCGTGATGGCGGTGGAGTCCCATTCGAGATTCACACCGCGCGTGAGCACGGCGACGGAGGCCGTGGTCTCCTCCACATCCGATTTCAGCCACGACATGGCCATCCACGCTCCCATGAGCGCGATGCAGGCCGCCATAGCCGCCACGGTGGTGACGGTGGCGAAGGTGAAACGGCGCTTCGGCACCAACGCGGGCTGGATCACCTTTCCTGGAAGGGCGAGCGGCTTCGTGGCGCGGAGCATCGCGTCCATCTCGAAGTGCTGGAGCAGTTTTTCGCCGAGTTGCGGCTCGTTTTGCAGCCGCGTGTGCAGTTCCTCCGCCTCGGCATCGGTGAGCGTGCCTTCGAGGTAGTGCTGGATGAGCGTGTCGGCTTCAAGCATGAGCGTGACCTCCCTGGTTCATGGATTGCTGGATGCACTCGCGCAGCTTTTCCCGCACGCGAGAAAGGGCGCGACAGACGGTGTCGGCCTTCATCTGGATCTGCTCGGCGATCTGCGGCGTGCCGACCTCGTCGTAATAATAGAGCTCCACGAGCTCGCGGCTCTTCTGCGGCAGTTTTTGCAGGCAGGTGCGCAGCAAGCGGACCTCGTCCTCATAGCGCGGCGGCGTCTCGCGTTCCTCAGCGAGGAGGCGGATGTGATCCGCGAGCTTTTGCACCACGTCCGGCTGCTGCCGCGTGCGCTCCCGCCACAGCCGCATGGCGATGTGGCGCGTCATCGTGGCCAGAAGCGGCCGCGCATCGCTGCTGAGGTCCCATTTCGACTCCTTCGCCATGAATTCGAGGAAGACCTGCTGCGTGATGTCCTCCATCAACCCCGGCCAAGGGGCATATTTGAGCGCCACGCCCTTCACAAAGTCGTGATGAGCGAGGAAAACCTGCGCGGCGTGGGTTTCGGCGATGTTCATACGTGCCTGACTACCTCGCACGAGCCCAGCAAACCGGACACTGATTTTCAATGTGTGACCCGCAGGCGCACAAAGCGTCGTTCATTCGCGCCAGCGGGCAGTTTGGCTTTGATTTGCGGAGTTATGCCGTGGTCGAAATCGTGGACGAGAGCTTGGGCGACGGCAGTGGCTCTCCCGGTCAGGTGGATTGATGGCAGTGACTGCCTCATCTATCCAAAAAGCAGTCGCTGACTGGTCAGGCTGCCGATTTGTTGAAGGAAGACGAAGAACTTTTTTTGGTGACCGCCTTCGGGGAGGGGTGGGGCACCGGCTTTTTGGTCTTGCTGCTGGCAGTGGAGCTCTTGGAGGTGGTTTTCTTCGTCGAGGACGAGGAGGGCTTCACGGGCGAAGGCTTGGCCGGCCCGGCTTTTTCTTTGCTCTCGGCATTGGCACGCTCCTTCGGGTCCTCGTCGAGTTTGGCGATCTCAATGGGCAGGGCATGATTGTCATGCTCGTCCGGGGTAGGTTTGACCTCGTCGGCTTTTTTCGGCTCAGGTGGCGGTTCGCCCTTCGGCAGGCGGCCAGGAGTGATGACCACTTTGGCACCGACGTTGACGCAGTTGAAGACGCTCACGACATCCTTCATGCCCATGCGCACGCAGCCGTAGCTGGCAGGTTCGCCAAGACGACGTTCCTCGGGGGTGCCGTGGATATAGATAAAGCGACCGAAGGCATTCTTGTTGGTCTTTTCGGTGCCCTTGAGCCAAAGGATGCGCGATACGATGGGATCACGACCAGGAGCGTTGGGCTTGATGACCTCCCCATTCCAGCGGCGGCTTTTCAAAACCGCGCCGGGGGGCAGGCCATGGCCAATTTTGGCGACCACTTGATGCTGACCGAGGGGGGTGCAGTTGCTGCCCGGTTTGTCGCCAAGGCCAAATTTGGAGGTGGAGATCTTGTAGGTCTTCTTGAGCTGCCCCTGCTCGTAGAGACCGAGCTTCTGCTCCTTCACGCTGACTACCACATCGGCTTTTTTGACACTGGTGCACTGGCTGAGAGTGGTCGCCAGCATGCCGAGGAGCGCCAGCCTGGGCAGGAGGCGCGTGAAAACTCGTGGTCGGGATACTGACTGCATGTTTTACAAGAGTGATACAAACCAGAACTTAAGCAATCTTAAATTACTATACCGTAAGGGACGACTCCAAATCATGATTTGCAGTTCATGTGCCGGGCTTTGGGAAGGTTTCAAGACACGAAGGAAAAGGTGCGCCCATGAACGTTTTCTGGTCTGATTTTGTTCATTTCATCTTATGCACGACTCTCCTGTCTCCATCCGCCACTATCGTTCCTCCGATCTTCCTCTGCTTCGCCAGATCACTGTTGATTCCTTCGGTGGCGTCTCGCTGGACATGGCACTGGAGCAAAAGCTGGGCCGCTGGAACGAGCGCGATTGGAAAGCCCGCAAGGCCGACCACATCGACGATGACGTCACACAAAATCCCGAGGGCTGCTTCGTGGCGGAGCG
>JBJONJ010000447.1:0-3299 GCA_046051905.1 Verrucomicrobiota bacterium | reverse complement strand
AAAGCGGGCAGGCTTGTGCAATGGAATTTTCCGACCAGACGCCGGGCCCCATGCGCGATCTTCCGCATTCTGGCGAATGCGCCTACACGGCACCTCGTAGGCTCGTTCGCCAGAACGAGGGTTTCGGGGAGATCCCTACTTCTTCAACGTCAGCGTCACGCGACGCACCTCCGCCACGGTCTTCGCGGGGATGTCGAGAGCCTTCAAAGTGAGCAAACCGCGACCCGCGGGGAGTTTGAGGGTGCCTAGGCTCAGCGTTTTGAAGTCACGCATGTAGCTCTCGCCACCGCGGGAGGCACGATCTTGGTCATCGAGCAGGCGTGGATACCAGCCGGGCGTGACCTTGCCGCTCGTTTTCGAGTCGCCGAGGCTCAATTCAATCGTCGAGCCCGCATCGGCCTCAGGGCAGACGTAGTCGATCGTCACGTCGTAATCGCCCGCGGTATGCACGTCGATGTCCCAGGTCATGAAATCGTCCTTCGTGGTCCAATTCACGAAGTAAGAGCAGTTCGGCGCATTCGAGCTGCGCTTCACACCGCCATGAGGCAGGCCATCGCGAGCGGGAAGCATGGTGACGGGGAATTCCGCATAGCCCACGGGGTAGGGCCGATCATCCGCGGGCTTTGCCGCGCCGCCGCCCTTGCCTTTGCCGCCCTTCTTCTTGCCATCGGCAGGCATGGGTGAGTAGGGCCGTCCAAACACCTCCGCATGCCACTTCGAGCCTGCGGCGGCGAGCCTCGCGGCCTCCTCCGGCTTTTCGGCGGCGATGTTCTTCGTCTGATTCGGATCAGCCACCATGTCAAAGAGGCCTCCGGCAGCATCGAGACGGTATTGCTGGCTTCGCACGCTGAGACGGCCGTTGAAAAAGTTCATGAGTTCGCGGGCTTGCGCTTCCCATTTCGCACCCAGAAGCAATGAATCGAAGCTGATGCCATCCAGCGGCTTGGTGCTGACCGATTTCACGCCCGCGAGAGCGGTGAGTGTGGGCATCAAATCAATCGCGCCGCTGATGTGCGGCACGGTCATGCCTTCTCTGACCTTCCCCGGCCAGCGCAGGTAGCACACGCTTCGCACGCCGCCCTCATCGGTGACACCCTTTTTACCCTTCATGCCGCCGTTCCAGCGCGTGGTGTTCGGGCCGTTGTCGCTGAAATAGACCACGATGGTGTTTTCGGCGATTTGGAGCTCATCGAGCTTCGCGAGCACGCGGCCCACGTTTTCATCGATGTTGTCCATCATCGCCAAAACCGTGCGGGTCACATTGATGTCCTCCTTCTCGCCATCCGGGCCGCGCATCGTCACCGGCGAGTCCTTGAACTTGTTCCAATGCTTGTCCGGCACGCTGAAGGGCGAGTGCGGCGTGGTGAGCGGGATGTAGCAGAAGAAGGGCTTTTCGCGGTTCTTCTCGATGAACTCCACCGCACGGCCCACCAGCACATCCACGATGAAACCCTTCGCCCGGAACATCTTGCCGTTCTCCTCCAGCGGCGGGTCAAAATACTCGCCCCAATGCCCGCTCGTGTAGCCCACATACTCCTCGAAGCCGCGAGCATTCGGGTGATACGGCCACTGACTGCCATTGTGCCATTTGCCAAACGCTCCGGTCCTGTAACCCGCCGCCTTGAAACTGTCCGCGAGGGTCTTTTCATCCGTGTTGAGCCTTTCAAGACCTTCCGAAACACTGATCACCCCGCCACGCGAATGGTAGCGCCCCGTGAGGAACTCCGCCCGCGTCGGCGCACACACCGGACACACGAAAAAGCGATCAAAGCTCGCTCCGCCCTTCGCCAGCTTGTCGATGTTCGGCGTTTGCAGATTCGTGTTCCCATTGATCGAGTAGTCCCCCCAGCCCGAGTCATCCGCGAGGAAGACCACCACATTCGGCGAAGCCGCATGCAGCAGCGTGGCGAGACAGAGAAAGAGGGTGATTCGGATCATGGCCGTGCCCTAACGAAGCCCCCCGCGCCTTGTTTTCGACAAAACCAAGTCCCCATCCCTTGCCTCAAATGAGGCGACCACTCCTGACCGCCCTGGCGGCAAAGAAACTGGAACAGGTTTTCAACCTGTTCATCACGCCCGTCCACACCTCATGGGATCACATCTCGTGGCACGTTCCTGCGGCCTTGCTCTGCCCCTCTGAAACGGAGGGCGGGATGGCATTCCCGCCCACTTCCACTCCCGCCCACTCCCAAGTGAGGCGGCCACTCCTAGCCACCCTGCCTGCCGCTACCTTCACGACGTCTCGTCGCTCCCTTCCGCGCTTTCCGTGGGTTCGGTAGGCCGACCCACCGAGGACGAGTTCGAGTAGGAGGACGATCCCAAGCCGCCGCCCGCCATTCATCATTCGTCATTCATCATTCGGCATTCGTCATTCATCATTCTACCTCCGCTCACCACCGGCACCTCAGGGAAGGCCACGCCCGGAGCCAGCTTCCTCGCGAGAGCTCGCGCCTCCGAATACGTCTTGGAGTCCCGCACCTGCTCCAGCCGTCCATCCGCTTCGACGCCATAGAGCGCCACCACCACCGCCCCGGCATCCGCTTCATGCGGATCATCGCCATACTGCACCGGCACCATCGACTCCTCATGCGCATCCCACCGCACCGTCTGGATGCGCCAGAGGACGAAAGGTGATCCAGCCACCGGATTCGGCACCATCAGATCCAGCGGCAAGCCCACCCCCTCCCGATAGATAAGCGGCACGTTCATCTTCATCGCCACGGGAACACCATCCTCCTCATCGAAGCCGTCCAAGCTCTCCAGCGGCATCCAAGCAAGGCAGGCCGCCCCAAACCGCTCCATCAACAGGTAAGGCCAGACCTCCGTCAGCGAATCAAAAGCCACGTTTTCGCACGCCCACGCTTCAAACAGGTCTCCAACACGCATCATCACACGCCAGAACTGGTCGATCCCATTGAACACCTCGCTCAGGTTGATCGATTGCTGACCTGCCACCTCCTCACAGGCCTCCCGCAGCGACGCCGCACAGGCGAACACAGCCGCTGGATCAACGGTTTCTTGAATCGAATTCATGATTTCCCACGAACGGGCGGGTGGTTTAGTTTCCTGGAACAAATTCCGGCGGGTATCTCGCGCATTCGTTGGTTGCGGTGAACTATGAAAACTGCATTCATACAGCATGCCTGAAGCATGGTCAGTCCTCGAAGTCGAAGCCGCCGTCGCGGACTATTTCGACATGCTTGGCAAAGAATTGCGTCGTGAGCAATACAACAAGGCTGATCATAACCGCAATCTTCAACGCGTTCTGCAAAACAGGCCCAAAGGCTCGATCGAACGTA
>JBJONJ010000446.1:0-3841 GCA_046051905.1 Verrucomicrobiota bacterium | reverse complement strand
ACAATGCCCCTGGGAATAGACGATAGACAATAAACGATAGGGGTGATAGACCGCCGCGCTCCTGATTCTCCAATGACTCCCATCCTGCGCATCCATCCTGCTGACAATGCCATCGTCGCCCTGCGTGACCTCGACGCCGCCACCGCGGTGAGCCTCGACGGCCTGTCATGGACGCTGCGCGAGAAGATCCCCGCGAAGCAGAAGTTCGCCGCGAAGGATTTCGCCCTTGGCGACAGGGTCACGATGTATGGCGTGCTGGTGGGTAAGACGACGCAGGCCGTGCCCGCGGGCGCCTTGCTCCACACGGGTAACCTCCAGCATGCCAGCGCCACCTTTGCCGGAAAGCAGAGCGCCTACTCGTGGACGCCGCCGGATGTCTCAAAGTGGAAGACCCGCACGTTCAAGGGCTTCAAACGTCCGCAGGGCCCCGCTGGCACGGCGAACCACTGGGTGGTCATCCCGCTCGTGTTTTGTGAGAACCGCAACCTCGGCTTCATGCGCGAAGCCCTGGTGCGCGAGCTGGGTTATGGCAAAACCTCGCCGTATGAGCGGTTCGCTCGCACCTTGGCCGATCTGCATCGTCGCGGGGCTTCGCGTGAAGAAATCGAGGCTGCGCTGCTGGAGGCGGAAGCCACGGAGAAGGCTGCGCGACTCTTCCCGAATGTCGATGGCGTGAAGTTCCTCGAGCACGGTCTCGGCTGCGGTGGCACGCGGCAGGATGCGCAGGCGCTTTGCCGGCTGCTGGCCGGTTATATCCACAGCCCAAATGTCTGCGGTGCCACGGTGCTGAGCCTCGGCTGCCAGCATGCGCAGGTGAGCCTGCTGGAGCAGGAAATGGCCGCGCTGTATCCGAAGCTCGAAAAGCCGCTGCTGGTCTATGAACAGCAAAAAAGCCAGTCCGAGCGTGACATGATGCAGCGGGCCATTCGCGATACCTTCCTCGGCATCGCCACCGCGAACGAACAAACCCGCGAAGCCTGCCCGCTGAGTGATCTCATCATGGCCGTGGAATGCGGCGGTAGTGATGGCTTCAGCGGCATTTCGGCGAATCCCGCCATCGGCCACACCGCCGATCTTCTCGCCGCGCTCGGCGGGGCACCGGTGCTCAGTGAATTCCCCGAACTCTGCGGCGTGGAGCAAAGCCTGTGTGACCGCTGCGTCTCCGCGGAGCTGGCGGACAAGTTTGTGAACCTCATGCGTGCCTACGAAGGCGCCGCGCAGGGCTGCGGCAGCGGTTTCGACGCCAATCCAAGCCCTGGAAACATTCGCGACGGCCTCATCACCGATGCCATCAAGTCTGCCGGAGCCGCGAAGAAAGGCGGCAATGCACCCATCGTGGATGTCACCGATTACGCCGAGCCGATTCGCAAGGGCGGCGGCCTCACGCTGTGCTGCACGCCGGGCAACGACGTCGAGTCCACCACCGCCCTCGCAGGCGCTGGCTGCACGATGATCCTCTTTACCACCGGCCTCGGCACGCCCACCGGCAATCCGGTGTGCCCCACGCTGAAACTTTCCACGAACACGACGCTCGCCAAACGCATGCCGGACCTCATCGACTACGACTGCGGCCCCATCATCACGGGCGAAAAAACCGTCGAGCAATGCGGCGAGGAAGTCCTCGACCTCGTCATCGCCACCGCGAGCGGTGAGTATCTGCCGAAAGCCGTGTCGCTAGGCCAGGATGACTTCCTGCCGTGGAAGCGCGGCGTGTCGCTTTGAAAAAACAAGTTCTCTCACACCACCTCCACCACCACCGCGCTCGCGTTGTCGCGGCCGGATTCGGCGACGGCGTGTTCGACGAATGCCCGCGCGTCATTTCCAGCAAGCAGCATGTCCTCCAGGGCATGATCCCAGATGCCGTCGATGACGCCATCCGTGCAAAACAGGAAGCGATCACCGCTCTCGCAGCGCAGGCAGCCCACCTGAGGCTCCAGATACTGATGCCCGGCTCCGAGGGCCTGGCTGAGCACACTTTTACGCGGGTGATTGCGGGCCTCACGCTCATTGATTCTGCCTTCGCGGCGCAGCCAGCCGACCTGCGAATGATCCTCGGTGATCTGCTTGAGCTTTCCACCCTTCGGCAGCCAGTAGATGCGGCTGTCTCCCACATGCACAAAATGCATCCAGCCAGGCATGAACCATCCCAGGCTCAGCGTGGCGCCCATGCCGCGGCATTCCTCGTAGTAGCGACCCAGTTTGCCAAGTTCCTCGTGGATGCGGTGCGCCAGCTCCATGAGCACATCCCCCTGCCCTGCCTCGATCTGGTGGGCGGATTGCTTGAAGCTCTTCGGCAGCAGCCGCGTGATTTTCTCCGCCGCGATCTTGCTGGCAAACTCGCCGGACTTCGCGCCGCCCATACCATCGCTCACCGCGAAGACGAAATCACCCGCGTCGAGCGTGCTCTCGCCGATCTTGCCAAGGTAGCGCATCTCCTTCGCGTCGAAATTCAGCGCGAGGAAGGTGTCTTCGTTGTTGGTGCGCACGCGGCCGGGATGGGTCATGCCGGACCAGCGGACGTGGTTGGGTGGTTGGGGCGGGTTGGGTTCGCTCATGAAGCGGGTTTCGCAGGCGGGTCGAGGATGGTCGCCAGTTCAAAGTCAATCAGGCAGAAGCGTCCATCACTGGCGCGGTAGGTCACATTGCGGTCGAAGGGATCATCATGGCGCACGCCATACTCGGCCTCCAGATCACCGAAAAGCTGCTTCACCTTTCCTTCGCTCAGTCTTTCGACGCGGGAGCCGCAGTTCGTCGTGACGAGGTAGAGCTCATCTTCTTTCGCCTCCAAAACACGCGGCACGTAGTCGCAGCCTCGCTCTTCCAGCACCCGCAGCACCTTCAGCTCGTTGGCGAAGCGCTCCGCGGCGTTCAGACCTCGGAAGTGCTTGTGGACGCGACCGTCGTAACCGATGCGGACGAGGGCTCGCTGGGTGTTTTTGGCTTCATGCATGAGGTGATGGCAAACTTCCCGTGTCCGGCTCCGCACGCAAGGCACGAGATGTGGCGCATTTTGTCCGGCGGTGCTAGTTAGCGCTTCTCATGACCCACGGCTTCCCTCTCGAAAAATGCCGCGCCCTCATCACCGGCGCCTCCTCCGGCCTCGGGGCCGAGTTTGCCCGTCAACTGGCCCCGCATGCGGCCGAACTCATCCTCGTGGCCCGCCGCAGCGAGCTGCTCGAACAGGTCAAAAACAACCTCGCGGGTCAAAAAGCCCGCGTGACCTGCTTCGTGGCCGATCTGGGCAGCGATACCGGAAGAGCCTCTCTCATGGCTTTTCTCGATCAAAATGGCCTGAAGCCCGATTTGCTCGTCAACAACGCCGGTCTCGGTGACTACGGCCCCTTCGCCACCGCCCCCACCGACAAGACGCGGCTGCAAATCGACCTCAACATCACCGCCCTCACGATGCTCACGCATGCGCTGCTGCCCAGAATGCAAGGCCGCGGCGGCGTTTTAAATGTCAGTTCGCTCGCCAGCACCCTGCCGATGCCGGAGCTCGCCGTCTATGCGGCGTCGAAGAGCTATGTGACGAGCTTTTCCGAAGCCCTCGCCATCGAGCTGGCCCCCCGCGGCATCACCGTCACCTGCGTGTGCCCCGGTCCCACGCCCACCAACTTCAGCCAGACCGCGAAACGCAGCGATGGCACCGACACCAATCGCGATGGCCAGGCCCTGCTGCGCATCCCGCCCTCCCAGGTCGTCAGCGAAGCGCTCGCTGCATTGCAATCCGGGCAGCCTTGCGTGTTCCCAGGCACGGGGGTGAAGGTGGCCGGCAGCCTCTTCCGCGTCATGCCGCGTTTTCTGATGCGCTGGATTTTGCGACGGCGGATGAAAAAGGCTG
>JBJONJ010000445.1:0-4724 GCA_046051905.1 Verrucomicrobiota bacterium | reverse complement strand
CCGACTGGTGGGCACGCAAGGCAGTTCGGGAGATGGCCGGGGCCAATCAGACACCCAACGTGAAGGTAGAAGGCTTCTGCACCCCCGGCTGGCTGGCTCAAAACACCCGCGAGGGGGCTTTTATCATCAGCGATTGTGAGGGCTTTGAGGGTGTGCTGTTCAGTGATGAAGGCATCGCCAAACTGACGACGGCCACCTTGATTGTGGAGACTCATGACTGTTCGGTGCCTGGCGTTTGCGAACGTCTACGCAAAGCCTTCGGGAAGACCCATGTGGTGCGCACCATCGGCATGGAAGGCGTCCGACGCACTCCGGATGTGGATCTCAGTTTCCTCGCCTCCGACCGCGAGCGCGAACTGGCTTCCAAGGAAGTGCGCCCGGATCAAATCTGGCTCCTCTGCCTGCCGAAGAGCGGGCCGAATGCCGGGCTGACGGGACGGGAATAGACGATACACAATAGACGATTGGTTTCCTGAGGAGTCACCAGCGATACTGTCTATCGTCTATGGTCTATTCTTTTCTTGGGTACAAGGGCAAGTCATGAAAGCCAATGAACGAAGCGGCCTGTGCGTGGCCTACAGCGGGGTGCATCAGGCCTATCAACTGGCGCTGGCGGCGCATGAGGAGGGTATTTTGCAGGCATTCTACTGCTCGATCTACAACGCGCCGCGCAAGTGGGGGCATCATCTGGGACGTGTGATCGGCCAGAAGGCGCTGGCGAGCCGCAAGGTGGACGGTTTCCCACCCGAGAAGGCGGTGGAATATCCTTGGCCTTTGCTCATGAAGGGCCTGCGGGACAAGATGAACCCGAAACGTGCGAATGACTGGCTCACCGTGAACGATGCCTTTGATCGCTGGGCAGCACGCAGGCTGGAGAAGAGCCCGCCTAGGGTGGCAGTCGGTGGGGAGACCTGTGACCTGCACATGCTGGAAACGGCCAAACGACTTGGCGTGATCCGCGTGCATGACTGCCCGCAGCTTCACCCGATCTTTCTTGAAGAGGTGCTCAAGGAGGCTGGCGAACGAGCGGGAATGGCGGTGAAGTTTTCCCCTGATCTGCCTGCCATGGCCGAGCGCAAAAAACGCGAGTATGAGCTGGCGGAAAAGCTCCTTATTTACTCGGATGTGCATCGCCGGAGTTTTCTGCGTGGTGGCTTTCCCGAGGAGCGGTTGTTTCAATGCCCGCTGTGGGTCGATCCGGCGCTTTGGCATCGCGATGAGCCGGTGCGGCTCACCGCGGCCTCGCAGCCGCTGCGCTTGCTCTTTGTCGGTTCGATCAACCTGCGCAAGGGCATTCCGTTCCTGCTCGAGGCGCTCAAGAAGTGTGGGAAAGCCGTAAAGCTGACCTTGCTCGGCCCTCGCAACCCGGAGTGCGAGCCGCTACTACGTGAGGCAGGAGATTCGATTGAGATTCTCGGCCCGCAGACGAAGGCCGAACTGCGCAAGACCTATGCACGTCATGATGTGTTTGTGCTGCCTTCCGTGGCGGACTCCTTTGGATTTGTGTCGCTGGAGGCGATGGCCTGCGGCCTGCCGGCCATCGTGACCGACAACTGCGGGGCCCCGGTGCCTGATCCCTCCTGGCGGGTGCCGCCGATGAATCCCGATGCGCTGGCCGCCCGCATCCTGATGTATGCGGAGAACCGGGCGCTGGCGGCCGAGCATGCGGCGGTGGCGCAAGCCTTCGCTGCTGAATTTGGCCCCGAAACCTACCGCCGGAACATCCGGGGCCTTTACCGCAAGCTGCTAAACGAGTCTGCTTCTCCTTGTAGTTCGTCTCTGTGAGGCGGAAAGCCGGGTCAAAGACCCGGCCTACAGTGCGTCCCGACTTAGAGCAAGCCCACCCCATGCTTTCCTAATGAACTCTGACCTCGAAAATTACCGCATGAAAGCCGCCGAGATCACCCGCGGCACTAGCGCCGGACCGGTCTATGATCTCGTGCTGCGAATCTGCCGTGAACGCGGGCTTCGTGGCAAGGTGCTCGACTACGGCTCCGGCATCGGGACGTTGCCTAGTATCCTGCATGAGGCTTTTCCCGAGGCGGAGATGTGGGCGGCGGATATTTTGCCGCGCCCTGCGGAGTTGAAGCCGGAGATCGGATGGATTCAGGGGGATCTGAACAATCCGCTGCCTTCTCCTGATGGCTCGTTTGATGTGATCGTTTCCTCCGAGGTGATCGAGCACCTTGAGAATCCACGGGCCATGTATCGTGACCTGTTCCGCCTGTTGAAGCCCGGCGGGCTGCTCATCGTGACCACGCCGAATCAGGAAAGTATTCGCTCTCTGTCCGCGCTGCTGCTGGCGGGACATTTTGCCTACTTTTCGGACAATTGCTATCCTGCGCACATCACGGCGCTGGTGCGCAAAGATTTCGAGCGCATTGCCAAAGAAGCCGGGTTTGGACCGGTGGCGTTTGAGTTCTCGGACATCGGCGGCATTCCGAAGGCTCCGAACGTGAAGTGGCAGGCCTTACTGCCCTTCCTTAAAGGCCGCTGGTTCAGCGATAACATCGCCGCCATCTGTAACAAGCCGCAGGCATGAGCCGCATCCTTGTTCATACTCGCACTTTCTTCCCCGTGATGGGTGGGCTGGAGCGGAATACCTTCACTCTCTGCCGGCTGCTGGCGGAATGGGGGCATGCGGTCACCCTTGTCACCGAGACGATGGAGGAGGACAGCCGTGATTTTTCCTTCCGAGTGCTCCGCACGAGCAGCCAGGCGCAGATCGTCCGCGAGGTGCTGAAGGCGGACCTCGTGCTCATGAATGGCGGCGTTTCCGTCAAGGTGTGCCTTCCCGCGCTGCTCGTCGGCAAGCGTTATGCGCCGATTTACCAATCTTCTGATTTGTTTGTGCGCGAGAATGACCGCGGGCCGGGAGCGTGGGTTCGATCCTTCCTGGCCGCACGAGCGACGCTGCATGTGACCGTCAGCCGCTTTGCCAAAGACCGGCTGGAAAAGCTGCTGCCGGGTAAAAAGTGCTTTGCCGTGCCCAATCCGATCGACGCGGAGCTTTTGCACCTCGTCGAAGGCTCTGCTGCCGAGGAGAAGCAGTTTGACCTTCTTTTCGCGGGAAGGCTGATCGACGGAAAAGGCATTTTTCATCTTCTCGAAGCCCTCGGCATGCTGCGTGACCGTCTGACACTGCGGGTGGCCTTTGCGGGTGAAGGGGAACATCAGGCAAGACTGGTCGAGGAAGCGGCGAAACGCCGAATTCCCATCGAACTGCTCGGTCGGCTGGATCGCGAATCGCTGATCCAAGCCTATCGAAAGGCCCGAGTGCTGGTCGTCCCGTCCTCGACGCATACCGAGGGTAATCCGCTGGTCATCGCCGAGGCTCTCACCTGTGGCCTGCCGGTCATCGCCTCCGATCAAGGAGCTATGGTGGAGGCCACCGGGGAGGCGGGTTGCTGCTTCAAGCGCTACGATGCGGCCGATCTGGCCCGGCAGATCGAGTGGATGTTCAGCGGCGATCACCTCGCGGAATGCACCCGACTCACCGCGGGTCGTCGGGAGGATTTTTCACTCGAAGTCTATGCACAGAGACTGGGGGGCGTGCTGGCCGCTGTTGGTCTGCCGGCGTAAACCTCACGGCGAACACCTTGCCTTTGTCCTTTTAACAAGGCACCTTGCTATGAATCCCCCGGTCCTACCCATTACACCTAGCCCATGAGCTTTTTACTTGCCGCCAAAATAACCGCGATCGAGTTGGCCACCTACGGTCTGCTCGGAGCCTCCGTGGTGACCCTGTGGTCCTATTCGAATTGGCGGGCGGCCGTTAAGGTGGCACTTGTGATTGCCTTGTTCGAGGGAGCCATTCGTAAATGGCTGATGCCTGGAGCGCAGGAGCTCGCCTACTTCCTGAAGGACATCTTCCTTTTCGGTGCCTATTTGAAGTTCATGATTTCGCCGGATCTGGATGTCCGCTCTTACAAGCTCAACCTGCCGGTGATGATTCTCTGTGTGCTTGGTGCGCTTTTGCTGCCCCCAGCATTGAACACCAACATCGGCTCCTTCCTGCTCGCGCTCTACGGGCTGAAGATTTACCTCTACTATGTCCCGCTTGTGTTCATGATGCCATATCTGTTCCGCAGCAAGGACGAGATGGTGCGGCAGTTGACCTGGTTTTCCATGCTGGCCATCCCGATCTGCATTTTGGGTATTCTCCAATTCAGGGCTGGAGCAGCAAGCCCTCTGAATGTGTATGCCCAGTCTTCGGCGGAAGCGATCAGCGGCTTTGGTTTCGGAGAGAAGGTGCGCATCACCGGGACCTTCTCCTACATCACGGGTCACAGTACTTTTGTTATCTTCTTCTCTACCCTTTGCGTCGCCCTGCTTGCGATTCCACAGACACCTTACAAGTGGGTCATCACTTTCGTTACCTTGCCACTGCTGGCTTCCAATGCGATGATGAATGGATCACGGTCCTCCATGTACACGATCGGACTTATCGTGATTGCTTTCCTCCTCGCCTCCATGTCCGGACGGCTGGTTGCTTCCAAAAACTTCACCTGGGTTTTGGGAGCAGGGGTGGCGGCCTGCGTGGCCGGCGGAGCCTATTTCTTCTTTGAGGCTTACACGATGTTCTCGACCCGTGCCAAGGTTTCCAATGACAACATCGCCTTCCGCGCGGTGGAGCATCCTCTTTGGTCGATCCAGCAGTCGGTGAAAGATGGTGGCATCATGGGCTTTGGCATTGGGATGGCACATCCGGCTTCAGAAGGCAT
>JBJONJ010000444.1:0-7768 GCA_046051905.1 Verrucomicrobiota bacterium | reverse complement strand
ACCTTGTTCAGCGCGGTGCCCATGTGCACATCGCCATTCGCGAAGGGCGGGCCGTCATGCAGGATGAACTTCGGCTTGCCGGCCATCTGCTTCATGATGCGCTGGTAAAGGCCGCCGGCCTCCCACTTCGCGAGACGCTGCGGCTCCCGCGTCACGAGATCGGCTTTCATCGGAAAGTCAGTCTTCGGCAGGAGGACAGTGTCTTTGTAGTTTTTCTTGGGGGCAGTGTCGGCGCTCATGAGGTGGGAAAAAGGAGCGCAGAGCCTAGGGAGGCGGGGGGAGAGGTCAAGGAAGGGTCAAGGCTTGGTGGTCAAGGGGTCAAGGCTTGGTGGTCAAGGGGTCAAGGCTTCGCCGTCAAGGTCGTCAAGGTGGTGGTGGCACGATGCTTGACCACGCCTTGACCCTCTTGACCAAACCTTGACGCCTCCCCTCACCTCATCAAAACCGCCCGAGCCGCTCCCACATCCTGCCCGATCTGCGCTTTGAGCGCCTCCAGGCCATCGAACTTCATCTCGCCGCGCAGGAGCTGGATGAAACGCACTTCCATGTCCAGACCGTAGCAATCGCCTGACCAGTCGAGGAGGTGGACTTCGAGATTCGGCTCGGCGTTTTCGGCCACGGTGGGGCGTCGGCCGAGGTTCGCCACGGCGGGCAACCATTGGCCCTCGAAACGGGCCTGCACGGCGTACACGCCGAGGGGCGGGAGTTGCTCGTTTTCGACTTCCACATTCGCCGTGGGGAAACCGAGCTGGCGGCCGAGTTTTTGGCCTTCGACGACGCGGCCCATCACGGCATACTCACGACCGAGAAAACGGACCGCCTTGGCGAAATCACCCCGCGCAACCGCTTCGCGGATGGCGGTGCTGCTGACCACCTCGCTCTCGACGCGGAAAGCGGGCACGCCATACACCGCGAAGCCGTTTTCGGAGCCGAGATCCGTGAGGAGATGGATGTTTCCTTCGCGACCTTTGCCAAAGCTCCAGCCATGACCTACGGAGATGCAGCCGAGCGGTCGCGCCGCCGCGACGAGGCGCAAGACAAAGTCCCGCGCCACCGTTTGCGCCGTCTCCGGCGTGAAGGGGCATCGAAGCAAGGTCCGCACGCCGAGATCGCGGAGGATGTGGCGCTGGTGACGCTCGCCGCAGAGCATGCGGGGAGCGGCGCCGGGGCGCAGCACATGCAGCGGATGCGGGTGAAAGGTCATCACCACGGCCGTGCCATCGTGGGCCCGCGCATGATCGCAGGCCGCCCGAATGACCTCCTGATGGCCGAGGTGCACGCCGTCAAAGACCCCGATGGCGAGCGCCACGGGTCCACGAAGGCTGGAAAGCGCCTCAATGCTGTGCAAGACCTGCATCCCAGGCCTTTAGCCCGCGCCTTTTCATCACGCAAACCTCTCCCCACGAAGTTTTCCGCGAATCCGGCCTGCCGCCCGCGTTTTCAATCCCTCCGCCCACCTCATGTCCGAAGCCCGTCCGTCTGCTCTCCTTCGCTTTTTTGTCTTCCTCGTCATCACCGCCGCGGTGGGAGGCGGAGGCTGGGTGTATTGGAACAAGCAGCAGCAGGCCGCGGCGGAACCGAAGATGGCCGCGAAGGCCAAAGGCGCGGCGCTGGTGACGACGGCGAAGGTGACGAAGGACAACTTCGCCCTCGATCTCGATGCCATTGGCACCGTGCAGTCCTTTGAATCGGCGGACATCTCTTCCAACGTCACCGAGCATGTCACCGAGCTGTCGTTCCAGGATGGCGACTTCGTCAAAAAGGGCACCGTGCTCGCGAAGCTCAGCGATACGGAAGAGCAGGCCATGCTGGCCTCCGCGAAGGCCACGCTGGCGGAGGAGGAGCGGGAGATCGCCCGCCTGCGAAACCTCGTCAAAGACGGCGCAGCCCCGGAAGCGAGGCTGCAAGAGCGGCTGACGCTTTCCGACATCGCGAAGCAAAAGATCAACGAAGCGGAGGCACGTTTGGCAGATCGTGTGATCACCGCGCCGTTTGATGGCTGGCTGGGCCTGCGCCGCATCAGCGTGGGTGCGCTTGTTGCTCCCGGCACCATCATTGCCTCGCTGGATAAGATCGACGTGGTGAAGATCGACTTTTCCGTGCCGGAGACCTACCTCGGCAGCGTGAAGCCCGGCATCGCCATCGTCGCCCGCGCGGAGACGGTGAAGGGGAGGCAGTTTGAGGGCAAGCTGGCGCACCTCGACTCCCGCCTTGACCCAGTGACGCGCTCCGTGTCGGCGCGTGCCGAAGTGGCCAATGCGGATCTCACGCTGAAGCCCGGCATGCTCGTGCTGGTGGCGCTGCATGTGACACCTCACCTTTCCCTCGCGGTGCCGGAACGCTCCCTCGTTCCCGTCGGCTCGAAGGCCTACGTCTTCACCATCGCGGACGGCAAGGCGAAGCGTATCGAAGTGAAGACCGGACTGCGCAAACCGGGGGTGGTAGAACTGCTCTCCGGCATGAAGGAGGGCGAAACCATCATCGCCGACGGCCTCGTAGGCCTGCAGGACAATGCCACGGTGAAGATCACGGGCGAATACAACGGCCCCGTGAAGCCCTTCAATCCCGAGCAGGCCGGTGGCGCGGCGCAGGAGTAGCACGGCAGGGCGATGGCCGATTTCGCCCAAACGATGGCGTGGTTTGTGCCTTGCGCGGAGGAGCTTTCCGGCTCCCGTAGCTCTCCCTACTCTACACATCCATGAAAGAAGCCTTCCCCGACATCCAGAAGATCCAGTTTGAAGGACCGCAGAGCCGCAACCCGCTCGCGTTCAAGCACTACAACGCCGACGAGGTCGTGGGCGGCAAGAAAATGCGCGATCACATGCGCTTTGGCGTGGCCTACTGGCATGCGATGCGCAACTCGCTCTCCGATCCCTTTGGCGGCGGCACCGCGCAGCGCCCGTGGGATGATGGCACAGATTCCATCGCCAATGCCCAGCGCCGGGTGTGGGCCTGCTTTGAGTTCATGGATAAGCTGGGCGTGGATTACTACTGCTTCCATGATCGCGATGTGGCTCCCGAGTGCGCCACACTGGCCGAATCGAACCAAGCCTTCGATGCCGTTGCCGACGAGTTAGAGAAGGCGCAGAAGGAAACCGGCAAGAAGCTCCTCTGGGGGACCGCCTGCCTCTTCGCCCATCCGCGTTACTGCCAGGGCGCGGCCACCAGCCCGAACGCGAACGTCTTCGCCTATGCCGCCGCGCAGGTGAAGAAGGCCATGGATGTCACCCACCGTCTCGGCGGTGAAGGCTACACCTTCTGGGGCGGCCGCGAAGGTTACGCCACCCTTTGGAACACCAATATGAAACGCGAGGTCGATCACCTCGCCCGCCTGCTGCACATGGCCGTCGATTACAAGAAGCAGATCGGCTACAAAGGCCCCTTCTACATCGAGCCGAAGCCGCGTGAGCCCTCCACCCATCAATACGACAGCGATGCCGCCGCCTGCTTGAACTTCCTTCGCGAATATGGCCTCACCGAGCACTTCAAGCTCAACATCGAGACGAACCACGCCACGCTAGCCGGCCACACCATGCGCCACGAGCTGCAAGTGGCCGCTGCTGCCGGCGCCCTCGGCTCCATTGATGCCAACACGGGTGACGAGCTCATTGGCTGGGACACCGATCAGTTCCCGACAAACATCTACCTCACCACCCAGATCATGATCGAGGTGCTGAAGATGGGTGGCTTCACCACCGGCGGCCTGAATTTTGATGCGAAGTGCCGTCGCGAATCCTTCGAGCCGGTCGATCTCTTCCACGCCCACATCGGCGGCATGGACGCCTTTGCCCGCGGCCTCAAAATCGCCCACCGCATCATTGAGGACGGACGTCTCGATGGCATCATCAAGCAACGCTACTCGTCCTTCGACTCCGGCATCGGCGCGAAGATCGAGAAGGGCGAGGTCGGTTTCGCCGATCTGGAGGCCTACACGCTCTCCAATGGCGAGCCCTTCATCGCCAGCGGCCGCCAGGAAATGTGCGAGAACCTCATCAACGAGTATCTCTGACCAACGGGGGATGGGCTAGCTTGGTGGGTTGTTAAAGTGATAGATTAGTGGAGTGGTGGATCGGCGGATTGAGCGTCATCCATCACTCCCCCCACTCCCCTTCTTTCGCCTCCGGACTGACAATCCCCCTCCGTGCGGCCCGTTTCTAGCGCTGCCCCCGTGATAATGTCCTACCTCGCTATCGGTCTCTGCCTGCTGCTGTCGTTCCTGCTTTCGGGATTGGAGAGCGCGGTGATGGCCGTGAGCCGCGTGAGGGTGCGTCACGCGGCGGCCAATGGGGACTCACGGGCCCGAGGCTTGCTGCGGCTCATCGAGGATCGTGACGCGCTGCTCGGCTGCATCACCGTAGCGAACCACATCACCAATCTCACGATGTTCTTGCTCGTGGCCCTGCCACTGGTCCGCCATGCCAGCGTGCTGGAGTCGAGCATCGTTTTTTTGCTATCGCTGCCGCTGTTCCTCATCGGGCTCGAAGTGGTGCCGAAGAAGCTGTTCCGCCGTTTTCCTTTCCGTTCACTGCGCAGGGTCTCGCTGCTGATGCATCTTATCGGCATCGCCCGGCCTGTTTTCCGGGCTTTTTCACCGGTGAAGGCCGCGAGTGCCGCCGAGGGCGAAAGCATGCCCCCGACCGCCGAGAGCCAGCGGCGGGATGATTTGAAGCAGCTCGCCCGTTCTCTCGCCAGCGAACACCAGCTCTCCGCGCCAGCCACGAGGCTCATCGAGCACATCCTCGACTTTCGCCGTCTCACCGCCGCCGATGTGATGCGGCCGCTCACCCAGAGCGTGGCCCTCGCCGCCGAGCTGCCCTTGCGAACGGCCCTGATTCTCGCCCGCGAGCAAAATACGCCGGTGCTGCCCGTGCTCGGCGAAAACGGACTCTTCATCGGCATGCTGGACACCTCGGAACTGCCCATTTGCCTGCCCCCGGACCGGCTCGTTCGCCAGCACATGCGCACGCTCGACACCCTTCCGGCCACGGAGCCTGCCCTTCGCGTGCTCCAGCGGCTGCGCAAGCAGGGCCGCCACCTCGCGATTGTGACCGATGCCCGTGGCCTGCCCATCGGCCTGATCACACAGGAGCATCTGCTGGCACCGTTGATGAAGTAGGAATCAGGCGGAGACGAACGTTCTGTGCGGCCATGATCCGCCCCCCACTTTTCATCCTCCTCGCCACCGCCTTGATGATCCATGCCAGGGAACCAGTGGTCGTCTCCGATCCGAAGTTCGCCGGTATTCGGCAGGCGATGCAGAAGTTCGTCGAAGACGGCTCGCTGGCCGGCTCGGTCACGCTGCTGGCCCGCGACGGCAAGGTGCTCAGTTTTGAGACCGTCGGCCTGGCGGATATTGCCACCAAGAAGCCGATGGAGCGCGACAGCATGTTCTGGATCGCGTCGATGACGAAGCCCATGACCGCGCTCGGCGTCATGATGTTGCAAGAAGAGGGCAAGCTCAGCCTCGCGGATCCCATCGAGAAGCATCTGCCCGAGTTCAAAGGCCAGCTCATGATCAAAGAGAAATCGGCGGAGCAAACGGTGCTGGTGAAGCCAGCAAGGCCTGGGACGATCAAAGACCTCCTCACCCACACCAGCGGCCTCGTGGGCAATTCACCGCTCGATGGCGATGCCCTCGACGTGCTCAGCTTGAAGGAGGCCATCATCACCTACGCGCTCTCGCCCTTGCAGTTCGAGCCAGGGTCAAAATGGTCCTATTGCAATCCCGGCATCAACACACTCGGGCGTCTCATCGAGGTCGTCAGCGGCCAGGAGTATGCGGACTTCATGGAGAAGCGGATCTTCAGACCACTCGGCATGCGCCACACCACCTTCTGGCCGGACAAAAAAGAGCTCTCGCGTCTCGCCACCTCCTACAAGCCCTCTGCCGACGGCAAAGGCCTCGAACCCGTCGGCATCCGCTACCTCACGCCGCCTTACTCGAACAAAAAGCGTGCTCCGCTGGCGGCTGGCGGCCTGTTTTCCACCGCGGAGGATTTGCTCAAACTCTACCAGATGATCCTTGATGGCGGAGTCGTCGGCAAAAAGCGCCTCATCAGCGCCGAGACACTCCATCTCATGGCCACCAACCACACCGGCGAGATGAAGGCCGGCTTCTCCGATGGCATGGGCATGGGGCTGGGCTTTCAAGTCGTGCGCCAGCCCACCGGCGTGACCGCGATGCTTTCGCCGGGCACCTTTGGCCATGGCGGTGCCCATGGCACACAGGGCTGGATCGACCCCACCACGAAGACGATTTACATCCTGCTCATCCAGCGCACTGGCCTGCAGCCCACCGGCGATGCCTCGCCCATGCGCCAGGCCTTCCAGGAAGCCGCCGCGGCGGCGATGAGGTGAAAAACGTTCAACATCCAACATCCGACCTTCAAGGTGGCGGCATCCCGTGGATCGTTGAAAGTTCGGCATGGGATGCTGAACGTTCAAACCTGCCTACTCACACCTTCTCGAACCGGCGCCAGTAAAGCACGGCCATCGGGACGTAGCCCAGGCAGTCCTTCGCGGCATCAGCCACACCAGCCATCGAGCGGGCTTCCATCGCGGTCACGACCAGCACCGCTGCCACAAGCGAGGCGCAGCCAAGGGTGAACACGGCACGCAGCGCAAAGGTGCTGCGTTTGGGATTCGTCTCGAGCCGCAGCAGATCGATGAAGCGCGAGGCCAGCAGAACAAACAGCACCAGCGAAAGCCAGCCGCCTTCGGCCTCCAAATAGGCCGCCGAGGGCAGCCAGTCGTAAAGCCCGTGCAATAGCACCACGCCGGCAAAGGTGGCGATGAACTGGCCCGCGTCACGGAAGCCACTGCGCAACATCACATAGAAACTGTGCGAGGTAATCGCCGTCATTGAGATGTGCAGGAAGTTCGCCGTCAGCAGACGCGTGATCGCCGAGGACAGGCCGTGCTCGGCATAGTACTGAACATTCTCCTCGATGGCGAAGCCGAGGCCTACAAACGCTCCGGTGATCAATGCCCGGCCGGGAGCCCGCGTGCGCAGCAACCAGGGCAGAAAAAGAGCGAACGACGCCAGCTTGCACACCTCCTCACGCATGCCCACGCCAATGAGATAATGCCACAGGTCGTGCGGAAACGCGCCACCGGCCTTCAATCCCTGCACATGCTCCTGCCAGGCGAGAATCGAGAGCGTGGGCCAGACGCTGAAGATGCCCGCCAGCACCGGTGCCAGCGGCCGCAGCCATCGCCACGCGTCCCGCTGATCATGCTGCACGAGGATAATGAACCATACGAGCCCGGCCAACAGCGTGAAGCCCACCAGCAGCCAGGGAATGTCCGTGAAGTGATCCAGCAGCAGCCCCTTCCATTGCATCGGTACGTCCTGCAGCAGCGCACCGGTGAAATACTGGTCGAGCGGTGGGCAGGCATCCACCCAGCCCGGCTGCTCACGCATCTGCCGCAGACTCTCGACGTCCTCCGCCATCACTGCGAGGCTCAGCGCGGACTTTCTCGCCTCAACAGCCTCGGTAAAGAACCGACCCTCGCGCATCATCCACGGCACCGCCTCATGGATGTTCATCACCTGCACCGCTAGGGCGGCACGCAGCTCATTGGCCAACATGACGGGAGGTTGCTTCAGCGCTTGCTGCTGCAGGCGTTCCAGCGCGTTCACGCCCTCCGGCAGGTCGCGCAGCAGCGAGGCACGGATGAAATCGTGCGCGAGATGCTTTGCCGGGCCGCTCAGATGCCGGTCGATCACCTTCCGCCAATCCCGCCCGTTCACGACGCCATTCTGCGA
>JBJONJ010000443.1:0-2836 GCA_046051905.1 Verrucomicrobiota bacterium | reverse complement strand
GCTGTTTCATGGGCGAATGCGATGACGTCCCCATCAATCCCACCATTGCCAAGCCCGAATGACGCGGTTTTCGAGCCCCGGTTCCATAAGCACATGGGTGAGGCAAATTGAGGCATCGAAGGGCCAATCGAAGTGGCCGAGGGCGGAGGCCACGACGTGACTTTTACCATGCTCGTGAGCC
Organism: Verrucomicrobiota bacterium; assembly: GCA_046051905.1. GTDB lineage: Bacteria > Verrucomicrobiota > Verrucomicrobiia > Verrucomicrobiales > Verrucomicrobiaceae > Prosthecobacter. The sequence continues at coordinate 2,655 of JBJONJ010000443.1, read as the reverse complement.
CAGATGACGAACTCGGCGCGGCCATGATTTCATCATGAAAGCAAGTTACGCATCATGGCTGCCGCATCAGCTCGCTGGTGGTGATGAGGTGGATCAGCTCACGGAGGGTGTAGTCTTTCGCTTTCCAGTCCGCTTGCAGGCGGCGGAGGGCGGGTTGGTCGGTGAAGCCGAGGGGGCGGCCGAGGGCGTAGGTGAGGAGGCGATGGGCGAGGTTTTGCGCGAGGAGGTCGGGGTGCTTGGTAAGGTAGGCGCGGATGTCGGCGGGGTTGTTGACGGGCTGGCCACGATACTCGCCGGTGGTGTCGATGGCGGCACCGTTCGGGTAGGCGCTGCGGAAGTGGCCGATGGGGTCGTAGGCTTCGAGGGCGAAGCCGAGCGGATCGATCTTGGCGTGGCAGTCTGCGCAAGCCTGCACGTTGCGATGTTTCTCCAACTGCTGGCGAATGGTGGTGGCTCCGCGGATGTCGGGCTCAATGGGCGGCACGTCAGGCGGTGGCGGGCTGGGCGGTGTGCCGAAGAGTTTCTCCAGCAACCACACGCCGCGCTTCACGGGTGAGGTTTCGACGCCATTGGCGGTGATGGTGAGGATGCTGGCTTGGCCGAGCAAGCCGCGCCGTGGTGAATCCGCAGGCAGGCTAACGCGTTGCAAGTGGTCGCCGCTGACAGTGGGCAGTTCATAGAGCCGCGCGAGTCCGGCATTGAGATAGGTGAAGTCGGCATCGACGAGCGCGGTGACGGGTTTGTTGGTGCGGATGAGTTCGGCGATGAAGCGGCAGGTTTCTTCTTTCATCGCGGGCTCCAATCGGTCGATGTGATAGGCAGGAAAGGTTTCCTTTGAGGGCGGCATGGTGCCCAGCTTGTTCAAGCCGAGCCATTGCTCCGTGAAGAGTCGCAGGAAACGATCCCCACGTGGCGATTCGAGTAGGCGGTCGGTTTCGGTGATGATGGCTTTAGTATCGAGAGCACTTTTGTTCGCCATCGAACGCAGTTTGTCATCAGGAGGACCGGCGGTGAGGAAGTAGGAGAGGCGGGTGGCGAGTTGCATCGGCTTGATGGTCTTCGCGGCTGATTCCGGCTCGGTGAGAAACAAAAACTCGGAGGAACAAAGCAGCGCTTTGAAGACAGGCCGCGCGGCATCGGCGTAGCGCGTGTTGCCATCGAGACGCTTTTGCACGGCGCTCACATACGGGGCGATGTCTTCACCCTTCACCTCGCGACGGAAGAGTCGGCTGGCGAGAGCTTGCAGCTCGGTTTGCAGGCGAGCGGGCTCGATTTGTTTTTCGTCGGGCGCGATGCTGGCAAACAGCAGCGACCGCTCAGGATGCACTTTGTCATCGCGCATGGGGCCGGTGACTTGCCAGTAATGAACGCGGACCTCGGGGCCTTGGTAGAGATGCTGGTAGAGCTTGTCGCGCTCGGCACGCAGGGCGAGATTTTCCCAGACGTGCTTGTCGATCTTCGGCACGCTGCGGTCGTATTTGTAGAGCTTGGTGGAGATGAAGTTGCCTCGTGTGCCTTTGGGCGGACCATCGATCCAGGATAGGTATGGCACGGTGCCGCGATCCAGCCAAATGCGAGCGCGGACGGTGATGTAGCGATCATCTGGCAACTCGGTGGCGTGGACAATATTCGGCGGAATGAGCCGCCAGCCATTGCCTTTCATGCCTTCGCCTTGTCGGCCAATGCCAAGCTGCATCGGCTGCGACTCGTCATAGTAGGAGTTCATATCTTTGTAATACGGTGTCAGGCCTCCGAGCATGAGATCCTTGCCATACGGGTGATGACGATTCGCAGCGGTGGCTTCGACTTCGACCTCATACCACCCAGAATGCGGCACGCCGGTATCGCCCAAGCGGCTGAGGAAAAGCTTGCTGTCGAAGATCAGCTCCTGATTTCGTAGGCCGTGGCTAAGATGAATGTAGGCCGGACCTTTCGCTTTCTCTGCACTGATGACACCCAGCCCGAAGGCGTCGTTGAGGCCGCGCATCTTGTCCGCGCTATCCTTCCACTGCTTGGCTTCGGGTATGCCGTTCACGTCAGCGAGATCGTAAACGTGATCCAGCACCGCATCGGCTGCCTTCAGATACTGCTCCAGATGATGCCGTGACGTGCGCAAGGCGGAGCCGATGTTGTGAAAGCCTTCCAACTCTTCATCGCCGGGGAAGTTGGCGGTTGGATCGAAGTCGCCGGCGAACCCAAAAACATCCTGCACGGTGTGCAGATACTCGGCGCGGCTGAGCCGCCGATGCATCACGCTGCCGCCACGGGTGCGGGCGGAGGTCTGCGCTTGCATGAGCTGCTCTTCGATCCACGCGAGTAAGGTCCGGCGCTCTTCGTCGGTCGGTTGTTTCTTCTTTGCAGGCGGCATCTCGCCGAGCTGAATCTGGTGCAGCACCTCCTGCCAGCGCTCCGCGATGGCAATGTCCGTGCCGACCTTCAAAGGCAAATCATCGAGCCGACGGTCACCCTTTTGCACATCGCCATCGTGGCAGTCGAGGCAGTAGCGCGATAGGAAGGCGTCGGGTTTGAGTGGGGTCGTGTCCGCTGCCTTGAGAGAGATGCTCATCAGAGCGAAGACGGATAGGCAGAAGAATGGGGGCAGGAGAATGGGATTTCTGATTCTTCTGTCCCCATTCTCCTGTCGATAGTGTATTT
>JBJONJ010000442.1:0-7739 GCA_046051905.1 Verrucomicrobiota bacterium | reverse complement strand
AAGATGGTCTAGGCTCGCAGTTGGAGCAGTTTCTTGGAACGAACCCGGACCTCAAAGACAGCGATGGGGACTTCAGGCCGGACTGGTGGCAGCGGTATCAGGCATTCAACCGCTTTCATCTTACTCGCGATGGTGATGGAACGGTGATCGACCAGGATGGTGATGGACTCCCCTTCAGTCTCGAAATTTTGATCGGCTCAAACGATGGCAGTTTAGACTCTGACGGTGATGGCTTGGGGGATGAGTGGGAGTGGGTCAATGCCAGTTATTCTGACATCAATCTCTCCGATACAGACGCGGACGGGCTTTCCGACATGGAGGAATACAATGCTGGGACCTATGCACGAATGGCGGATAGCGATGGCGACTTCCTGACTGACCGGGAGGAACTCCAGGGCCTTTTCTGCATCACCCTCAATCCGCTGGATCAAGACAGTGATGACGACGGTCTCCCAGACTGGACGGAGGTGGACCTTACCGATTCGGACGGGGCTGGCATCCCTGATCTGCTGGAGGAATTCTGGGGCCTCGATAAAATCGACCCGCTTGATGAGCACGGAGACCTCGATGGTGACGTGCTGCACGGAGGTTTTACAAACCTACAGGCTTACCAGCACGGCTGGGATGTGCGCGCCCGCTTTGACCCGCTCTTCGACCGTGATGGTGACGGTATGACCAACAATTATGAGCTCGCCCGTGGACTAGAACCCGATGACAAGACCGATGGGGCAGACGACGCGGATGCCGACTTTTTGACCAATGCAGAGGAGTATAAGCATAGAACCAGCCACACCCTCTTGCTGACGCCAGCACGAGCACATGAGGGTGATCTCGACTCCCCGTTGAAGAAAGTTAATGCCCCCGACGTTTGGGGACATTATGCATTTCGCGATGTGCAGAACGACTTCGAGGTCGCTTTTGGTTCTGCTTTGCCTTCCAACCTTTTACGTGACAACGGACCGCATTCAGGACGGCAACATGATGACGATTGGGACCAGGATGGCATGAGCAACTTTCAAGAACTCTATCCGCCCAGCGGCCCGCCTTCCAATCCGCGCTCCTATGATGCCCCGCTCGAGATAACACGCCCGCCTGACAAGGTGGAGCCCGGCGGAGCCTACGATACAGTGCTCATGGCCAGCGGCGGAATTACGCCCTACCAGTTTCGAGTCAAAGAGGGTAACCAGCTCCCTGCTTGGCTGACTCTCATCGGTGCCCGTTTGGCTGGCACAGCTCCATCTGCCCCCATCACAGAACCTTCTTTCAGCCTTGTTTGCCGGGATACCCGTGGCAGCGAAGTTGAAATGGCCGTGTCCGTAAGGGTGGCCCCCCCTCCGCCACCGTTTTCGTGGCAAACTCCCGCTGATCTTGGCTATGTGGACGTGACATCTGGATCTGTTAGCTACAGCACAGTTTTGAGCACCGCACATGGCAATGGCAGTGTGTCATTCACTGCGGAAAACCTCCCCGCTGGCTGTACCTTGTCCTCGACAGGTGAATTCGTGGGCACCTTTGCCAATGGTGAGACCACAGCAGTGTCCTTCAGCGTCACGGCGACCGATCAAGCGTCGCCGCCCGAGTCCATCGTGAGAACTTTCACTCTGGCATTGAGACCCGTGGTGGAAACACTAGCGGTAACTCCCTTTACCCCGCCCATTGTGATCCCCGGGGCGGCATATGGTCCGATCACAGTCACTACCACGGGCGGTCAAGGTGCTGTGGTCGTGTCCGTCGTCGGGCAGCACCCTCCTGGCTTTGCTTTTGATGGCAGCAGCTTCTCTGGAACGGCACCAGCCTATCTGGATCCTTTCACAGTGACTTTCCGAGCAAGTGACAGCCAGGACCCTCCGCAAGAAGCTTTTTACACCGCTTCGTTCACCGTTCCGTCAATCCCAGGAGTTCCCACTTTACTCGGCCCGCCGATGATCACTGGTGGCGAGCCTTGCAACTTCAGGCTGCAAGTTATTGGAGGCGGATGGCAGGAACCGTATTCGCTTACACTCTTGTCGGGAGAGCTTCCTCCAGGCCTCACTTACAATGCTGCCACGCACACGCTCTCTGGGACCACCACAGCCTACGACTGGAGCTCCAACCTAGTCTTCTGGGCAGCTGGCGTTGGCCCCCCTGTTGAACTGCCCTGGACACTAAAAACATCTCAACGCCCGGTCGGCCCGCTCAAAATCAGCGGTGTGAATGAAATCTCCGTCGTTCGCGGAACATTCGTTTATCGCACTTTCAGAGCTTACGATGGTTTTAGGCCTTGGCAGTATGTTCTTCCTCCCGCCGCATCCTTGCCTGTGGGGATTTCCTCGCGCTCTGGGATGGAGTGGGACGGCTTGAAGGCTTACTTGGTGGGAACACCGTCCGAACTTACTGCGGGATGGCAGCCGATCACTATCTCTGCCGTGGATGATCAGGGGCGCCGGGTCGATCATGTGGTTAACTTCCGTGTCCTGCCCCCGGTCGAAATCAGCGATAATCTCACGGTGGTGAAGCCGGGCAGCCCCGTCTCCATGCACCTCGCCGCCAGCGGCGGCAGCGGTGGCTACATCTGGCAGGTGGGAACAGGAGGTCTCCCGGCAGGTCTCACGCTCAACGCCTCGGGGACGCTCACAGGCACGCCTTCCGCCCCTGGAGTCAGCTACTTTACCCTCCACGCTCAGGACAACGAGGGAAACAGGGTCTCAAGAGACTTTGCCCTGGAATCAGCCCCAGCCGCCAGCGGCGGCAGCCCGCCCCCTCCCAGTTTCCAACTCCAGGCTCACTCTCAGTCTGTCACCTTCAGTTATGATTCCGGAGGCGAAAAATCCGAGGTGCGTGAAATCATCGGCACGGGCGCGGCGGCAAAAATGCAGCTCCTGATGGATGGCTGGAATGAGTTCGATGACGGGGACAGCGACCCCGAAACTTGGTTGCTCAAGAAAACCGTCACCGTGGATATCTCGCCATCAGGCTATTACAAGTATCAGGCTACCGGCGAGGGATCAAAAGACATCAAGACTTCCGAGCAGGTCGTGGACATCATCAAGAATGGTGGTGACAGGCCCACATTGGACGACAGCATGAAAGAAACGGGCTCGTTCAAAGATTCCGGTTTCATCAACGCCTCAGGGAATCTCATCGCCACGTCGGGATCAAGCCGGGGCTTCCCCATAGCACAGTGGTATGATTTTCGGATGAAGGCCAGCGACCCGGTCCAGGCGGACACGCCATTCACCTTCCTGAAAGTGACTCCGCCTCCCCCTGGCTCACCGGTTACGGCCAGCCCCACCATTAAAAGCATCACCATCACCATCCCGAAAGGCGGCACCGTCTCAACCAAAGGCGGTGACAAGGCCGGTCTGATCAGCCTTCATCCTTATGGCGGCAGCAGGCAGCACCTCCTCCCCATTGAGGTAGTCGAGTTGTCGCCCAAGGTGAGGGATGAGGATAACAATGAAATTGCAGGTTCCGAGAAACCCAACAGTGGCAAGCCGCTGCCCCCATTTGTTGAGGTTGATCCGAAGACCAACAAGATAGCCCATCGTGAAATTAAAGTGCGCATTGGTGATGCGATGAAGGATAAGAAAGTCACCTGGACGCTGGAAGCACTGCCAGGTGCAACACCAGCAACGATTCGCGGCCAATGGGAGGACAGTCCAACTCACAAAGACCGATTTGAGGCATCCACGGCCTACGGTGCGAATGGGTTCCGCAAGGTGTCGCAGTCCTCTGGAGAAACCACCGTTGGAGCAGATGGCCATACAGCGATCCGTGTGAACGTGCCGCCGATTGGGTTCAACCAAGTGAGGATCAAAATCCAGATCGAAGGCATGAGCACGCCAATGGATTTGATCGACATGGAAGTGCCAGGCGCAGTCGTTATAGATCCTGGACATGGAGGCGCAGAATCTGGTCCAGAATTGTTTGGCTCGTCTTGGAACAATGCGACGAGTCCTTCGGGAGTTCTGGAAAAAACAATGGCGCTTAATTATGGACTCGCTGTTCGCGATGCATTGAGAGCCAAACGCCAACAGGATAAACTCAATCTTCGGGTGTTTATGACCAGGGATACCGATGTCGGAGTCAGGGGAGATGATCGTGCCTTCAAAGCTCGTGACAACGGTGCAGATGTGATCTTCATCATTCACTTTAACTCTCTGGATGATGGCCCCAATACGCATCGCGCTAGAGGCACCCTCGAAGTGGTTCGCAATACCAACAATGTTCATCCAGAAGAAGACACCACTCTGTCCAACACCATAATCAGCCGCATGGTTACTGCGATGGATGGATACGACACTGGTGCCAATCATCGTGGCCCCGTCGTTAACAATACTGCTGTGGCAAGTGACGCCTACAATGGCAACACGACGAATTATCATCCGGTTCGCACATGCTACTGCGAAGTCGAGTTTATTGATTTTGGAGCAAACACCGCAGTTCAAACCGACGACTTGGTGGACATACTCTTGAATACAGGCCCGAATGCAGGGGCCGTAAAAACGGCTGTCGCTAATGCGATCAGGGATGGCATTCTTCAAGACTTGCGTGATCAACCCCAGGAATAACTATGAATCGATCTCTGAAATTTGGATTGATAGTCGTGTTGATTTTGGCGGTCATCTGGTTCGCCACGCGAATTGAACAAACTCCATCAACAGAACAGCGAATGCCGACTGATCGGACAGGCGGCATGCCTGCCCAACTGCGGGTTGGGGATGTAGCCAATCAGGCGATCCAGACATTAGCCGAGCGGGTGCCCTTCGTCGAAATGAAGGAGGCCAAGTATGAGATTGATTACGTTGCTCTAGCTCGTTCGCGTGAAAACCTGCCGTTCGAGTTCAGAGGAGGCGGAACCAGCGGAAGGATTATTGATCGACAAGGTCGCGTGCTAATGGACTCCGGGAAGGAGATTGGAATTTTGGGCGTCGAAGTTGGACCCGATAAAGAGCATGTCCTCGTCAAAGGGGGAGATGCAGTGAACTTCGTGCTCAATCCGGCCACAGGTCTGAAACTGAAACTCCCGCTTACTCCTCCAGGAGCGAACATGCTAGGTTTCGGATGGCATTGGATCGGCAAAACCAAACTTCTTGGCGACTCAGGAGTGCAGGCTTTCAATGCTAAGGGAACGCCGATCAACTGCTGTGAAGGACACAATGTTGCTCAGACCAAACTCTACGTTTACGACGTGACTACTCAGAAACTCGCCGAGGTGAATATGCCAAGCAAGGTCACCCAACCCGTTGTCAACGTCGTGGACGTGAGCAGTGATGGGCATGTGCATCTTGTTCATGAAGTGCCTCATGTTGGCACTCAACAAGACCTCGGCTGGTTCAAGGTTGATCCCGAAAAGTAGCTTCTTCCAACCGCGCCGGAGCCTGATCTTGGCGGTCATCGCCAAGGCCGATGACTCGTCACGCAGTCGGCAACCGGCCTCCCACAACTCCAGCGCTTCGCAAAGCTCGCGGCTCCGCCCACTGCCAACCGCCGAAGTGCTCCGCCCGCTCCAACCCCTGCCGCAAGGGAGTGTGCTCCTCATCGTCGCAGCTCCGCACCCAAAGCGGTAACTACGACACAATGCGGAGTAGTGTGCAGTAGGCCGCCACCCGCTCCGAGCCGCGGGACCCGGCGGCCTACTGTGCGCTCGTAAAGCCTCGCCACACTACAGCGCATTGTGTGTAGTTACCTCCTTCCCAGGATCAGGCGGCTACGTTCGTGCCTCACTCTGCCGCGTTGAAGCTCAGGCTGCATGGCCGTCAGGCGCCGCAAGCCTGATGCATGGTCAGTGCCAGCGGCCAACCACGAACCACGAGAAGTTGCCTGACAGATAGAGCTTACTTTTGCCCAGGAGCATTTGCCGACGATGGCTGAAATGTTTCACGCCCGCCTGTAATCCGCGAAACGGATTGCGTGGGCATTTGCGGCATCGGCAGGGTAGTGGACGCTCGAAACGAGCCGCCACGGAGGCGTTTCGATCTTTGGAAAGGCCACGCCGGCTCCCAAGCGAGTGCCCACATGGGTCACGAGCAAGCGATCTGCGTGTGGAAAGGCCAGTTCATAGGCCGCTGAGCCGCCGCAGGCGAAAATCTCGTCCACGCCAGCCTGTGCCGCGAGGTCGAGAGCTTGCTGCACGCTACGAACGGCCTTCCCAATCGGTGGAATGAAGGTCGGATCGCGGGTCAAAACAAGCGGCGTGTGATCGCGAAACCAGCCGATCATCTCTTCATACGTGCGGCGGCCGATGAGAAGCCACTTCCCTGCCGTCACGGAGCGGAAATAAACGCGATCCCGTGGCAGATCCCAGGGCACGCCTTGGCCGCGTGAGATGAAGCCATCCTCCGAAACAGCGGCGATGAGAGTGAGGCGCGGTCGCGTGCTCACGGCGGACAAAACACGGCGGACTCCCCTTCCCGCAGACGACGCACGCGTTCGATGATCTGTCGTTCTTTGGCGGCGATTTCTAGGCGCTCGATGGGCTCATGCAGGGGCTCGCCACTGAGCGGGTAGGTTTCAAAATGCATCGGCACCATGTGGCGGGCACCCACCATCTCGAAGGCATCCAGCGCCTCCTCCGGATTCATGTGAACGGGGCGGCCGCTCGGCGGCTGGTAGGCACCGATGGGCATCAGTGCCACATCGATGCGCGAACGCTTTCCGATCTCCGTGAAGCCATCAAACATCGAGCTGTCCCCGCAGTGGTAGAGCGTCTGAGACGGACTTTGCACGAGGAAGCCGCCAAAGCCGCGATGCGTGTCATGAATCATGCGGGCCCCCCAGTGCCGGGCTGGCGTGAGGGTGATGCGCAGATCGCCAAACGTGGCGCTTTGCCAGGTCTTCAGCTCCACGATGCGGCCAAAGCCACAGTTCTTCACGAGGCTGCCCACGCCTTCCGGCACGATGATGGGCTGTGCGGCGGCTAGTTTTCGCAGGCTGGCGAGGTGCAGGTGATCATGATGCGCATGCGTGATGAGCACCACGTCGATGGGCGGCAGGTCGTGAGCCCACACACTGGGATGGCGCAGGCGTTTCGCCGGGCCTAGCCACAGCGCCCACACCGGATCGATGGCGATATTGAGGCCGCCCACTTGGGCAAAGAAGCCCGCATGGCCCAGCCAGGTCACCCCGATTTGCTCCGGCGAGGCCACTGGCAGCTCACCGTAATGACAGCCCGGCTTACGCGGAGCGAGGATCGTCGGGATGAGCACCTGGTTGAGGAAATCCATGTTCCGCTTCTGCCAACCCTCCACGGGGCGCAGGCCAATTTTGTTTTCGCTCTCACCCAGCACACGCCGCCGGAGACTGAACCGCCTGGGAGGACGGCTCGTGGCGGATGAGGTGGAGAGTGGGTCGACGATCATGGTGGGAAGTAATCCAATGACGGCTGAAAACTACGGAGAAGAGCCTTGAAACTCAAGACAGAAGTCACACTGCATCCTCGACTGATTGTGGCGAAAATGAAGTTCTTTCAAAGCCCTGGTATCGCTGCATCGCCACCCTTTTTGGGGTGGCAGCCCTGCTCGTGGTGTATGGGCCGGCCTTGAACGGCGGCTTTGTGTGTGATGACGACGCTTGGACCAGCAAGCTGGCGCCACTCTTAAGCGCGAGCGACGTCCTCGGGCGTATGTGGGCGAATGATCCGCTGCTCCAGCAGTTCATCACCCTCCTGCTCGGCGTGCTCGTGTGGCGGCTGGAGACGGATCGTGTGGGTGCCGAGGTGGGTGAGTTCAAGGCCACGCTGGTGCAGCGCACCCTCAACG
>JBJONJ010000441.1:0-2604 GCA_046051905.1 Verrucomicrobiota bacterium | reverse complement strand
GAAGTCCCGCCCGCCGTTCCGACGCTCTTTAAACCCCTCTCATTCCCTCCACCCGCCGCCAAAACCTCCCTGCGCCGTCGAACACTCGCGGAATGGATCACTGCACCCGACAACGCCCTCGCGTGGCGTGTCATGGCGAATCGCGTCTGGCAGCATCACTTTGGCCAGGGCCTCGTCGCCAGCCCCAGCAACTTCGGTTTTACCGGCGCGAAGCCATCAAATCCCGAGCTGCTCGACTACCTCGCGCGACAGCTCATCGCCAATGGCGGCCGCTTCAAAGCCCTCCACAAGCTCATCCTTCTATCGGCGACTTACCGGCAGACCCGCAGCACACTTCAACGCATGGAAGCCGAAGTCCTGCGCGATTGCATCCTGCAAGCCAGCGGCAATCTGAACGAGAAACGCGGCGGCCCCGGCATCAAACCGCGACTTCGCGCGGATCTCCTCCCCACCAGCCAGCGCAACAAATGGCCGCTGCTCAAAACCGAAGGCCCCGAGCAATGGCGGCGCAGCGTTTACATCTACCAGAAGCGCCAGCTCCTCATGCCGATGCTGGAACTCTTCGACGCCCCCACCACCACCGACTCCTGCGCCGTCCGCCTCGAAAGCACCGTGCCCACGCAGGCGCTCGTGCTCATGAATGATGAGTTCGTCGAAGAACAAGCCGCCCACCTCGCCAAGCGAGCCACTTCAGACTCGCTCGACGCCACCCTCAAACGCATGTTCATGCTCACGCTCGGCCACGAGCCTTCTGCAGACCGTTTGCAGCAGTCGTTGGACTTTGTGAAAGCCCGCGAAGCCGCCTCCAGCCGCGAACAAGCCCTCACCGATCTCGCCCATGTGCTCTTCAACAGCAGCGAGTTCGTTTACATCCGGTGAGCGATTCACAGCCCAAACGCCTTGTCCATCTGCGCGGAGACGCCTTTGAGGTATTCCAAGTCACCACCGGCCACCTCGGCGGCCAGCCAGCCGTGGAAGTTGATCTCGATGAGGGCCTTGCGCACGTCCGCGTAGTCGATGTCGCCTTCCCCGATGGGCGTGAATTTGTTTTGAGCGCGAGAGAAGCCCTTCACATCGAGCTTTAGCACGCGATGGCCGAGTTGGCGGATCCACCCGCCCATGCTGCCGTATTTCCAGTGGTTGCCGATGTCGAACTGCATGCCCACCCACGGCGAGCGGAACTCATCCACATACTTCACAAACTTGTCCGCCTTCTGGTCGCTGCCGCCGTTGTGATCGTAGCAAAACTGATTCCACACGTTCTCGATGACGATCTGCACGCCGAGCTCCGCGGCCAGCGGCACGGCCTTGGCGATGTTTTCCACGCTGCGCTGCCAGATTTCATTCTCCGGACCATCCTCACCTTTGCCCACGACGAGCAGCACGCTGTGCCCGCCCACCTCGCGCGTGTCACGCAGGGCTTGCTTGAGGTTTTCGAGCGCCTTCGCCCGAGTGTCGGCGTCCGCGCTCGTGTGGCGCACGCTCCAGTGCTCGCCGCACACGCTGCCATCCACCGGCAGGCCGCTCTCGGCAATGGCCTTCTTCGTCTCCGCCACGTCGTTTCCAGGAAAGCCCATCTCCACACCCTTGAAGCCCGCTTCCTTCGCGATCTTGAATTTCTCCGTGAGGTTCGCCCCGGCTTTGATCATGCCGACTTTGAGCGTCTTATAAAGACGACCCGCCAGCGCATCCGGCACGTCGGGAGCAGCGAAGACCTCACGAACTGGCAAAACGGCTCCAGCGGCGAGAATCGAGGCCTGACGGAGAAAGTGACGACGGTTGGGAAAAGATGGCTGCATGGCACCACCACTACGTCAGTGCTTCGCCGCCTTGTTCAGCCAGCCTATCGTCACATCGGGGGAAATGATGAAAAGAGCATGTCGTCATTCTCCGGCCCCAGCACTCTCCGCCTTATGCCCGAGTGTCAGGGCGCTGAAAACCATCGTGAGCACGCAGCAGATGCTCATGGTGATGATGACGCCGCCCCAGCCCCAGTGATCGGCGATCCAGCCGACACCGGTGCCAGCGAAGGCGCTGCCGAAAACATATCCGAAGAAGCCGGTGAAGCCCGCGGCGGTGCCGGCGGCCTTCTTCGGCACCATGTCGAGGGCTTGCAGGCCGATGAGCATCACTGGGCCGTAGATGAAAAAGCCGATGGTGATGAGCGCGGTGATGTCGATCCACAGCGGTCCATTGCGATTCAGGCCGTAGGCGATGAGGCCGAGCAGTGTGGGAATCATGAAAAGGATCGTCGCAGGAGCGCGGCGGGATTTGAAGACCTTGTCGGACATCCAGCCGCACAAGATCGTGCCCGGCACCGCCGACCACTCAAAGCATGCCCAGGCCGTGCTGGATTGCTGGAAGGAGAAATTCTTCGCGGTTTGCAGGTAGGTCGGAATCCAGTCCACGACACCGTAGCGCACGAAATAGACGAAGGCGTTCGCGGTGGCGATGGCCCACAGGAGCTTGTTGTTGAAGACGTGGCCGAAAAAGATCTCGCGGAAGGTGAAGGTGCGCTCGTGTTCGGCGCTGTAGTTCGGCGGGTAGTCGTTCTTGTATTCTTCGATGGGTGGCAGACCGCAGCTTTGAGGCGTATCGCGGATC
>JBJONJ010000440.1:0-3804 GCA_046051905.1 Verrucomicrobiota bacterium | reverse complement strand
CGACTCATTCCAGGTCTGCCAATACCAATGCAGCACCTCCTTTTCGCCATACTTTTCGGCGCAATGCTTCGCCCATTGATACACAAGCTCTTCCCACTTGGCGTAGTCCTTCGGCGGATACGCCCAGCCCCCGAACAGATCCTCGTATCTCGCATTGGGGAAGTGATGCCGATACGGCTCCGGCTTCGTCGAAAGCGCCTGCGGCATGAAGCCGATCTGCACATAAGGCCGCACGCCTTTCTCGCGATAGGTATCGAAGATGCGGTCCACGATGGTCCAATCATAGACTGGATTGCCTGCGGCATCTTCCGTGTAGGCATTGGTTGAGCCCCATTTCAGGCCATGCTCGCCCTTGCCGGTGCTGAGCAAACTGTGGGTGCGGAAAAACACCTCGTCCTTCTTCAACTCGCCGAGTTCACCCAGCAACTCGCTGCCGTGCTTCATGTAGGCGTAGTTGGGCTCATCGGCGCCAAAGAAGCGCCAGATCGGTTTGAGCGGGCCGGTGGGCTTGGCGGCATCGATTTGAATCTGCACCGGAATCGTCTGGGCCACGAGCGCAGGCAAGGTGCCTTCATACGCTCGCACATAATCGACCACGAACTCATCTTCCTTCGTCGGGTCCTTTTCCCATTGATTGGTGGCACCGGCCCACGCGGCTGCCTCGCAGCTCAGCTTCAGATAGCCGGGCTTTTGACATGGGCCTTTGGATGGCGTCTTGCCGTTGTCTTTGCTGCCAAGTCCGATCAGATTCGTGCGCCCCACTTCCCGACCATCAAAGAAGGCCACATAGACGTGCTCGTCCCAATACAAACCGAAGCGGTGGAACTCGCCGTCCGCCAGCTCGGGTGTCGGCGCGAGTTTGACGCCTGTGGAGTTGTGTTCTTTGCCATAGCCGTTCCAGTGAAAGCTCATGCGGTAGTGAGGCACACCCGCCTGCTGAAAGCTTTCCATGATGTCGGTCTCGATGCCTGTGCGCGTATCCGCGCTATTGACTTTGCCGCACATCATCCAGAAAGCGGCCCAATAGTCCGACTTCATGTTCTTCGGCAACTTCGCCCGTGCTTCAAAGTAACCGTAGCGCTGCGCAAACATTGTCTGCTTTGGATCATAGTCCTTCCGCGTCCGCACCGCCGCGCAGTCATAGCGCAGCACAGGATCATCACTCAAGCGGATGCCAAGATGCAGCGCTCCATCCCTCACGGTGGCCAGTGACGCCACCCAACGACAACTCCCCTGACGTGGCATCTCGGGTGCCTGCCATTTCGTGGTGTCGAGCGTGTCACCATCGAACTCATCGCTGAAGGTGAGTTTGAAGGTGCTCAGGTCGAGCTGCGCCTGAGCAGCCGTCGCCAGCAGCATGGCGATCACGACGAGTATGCGGCGGAGTGAATCAGGAAGGTGAAGATCGGTCGGGTGCATATCCGTCATCTTGAGCGCCGCGATGCCGCTTGTCTTCATGATTTGTATCCGCATTAGTTTAGCGAGACTATTTCTGAATCCCGTCATGCCACGTCGCCCGCCCGAGAAAACCACGTTCATCAATCCGCTCCCTGTCAAAGACCTGCTCGTGTCCGGCAAGGAACTCGGCCTGCCGATGGTGGACTACATCGCCGCGAATCATCGCTTCAGCGCAGGGCGCATGAGCTGGCACTCACACGACGGCCACGAAATCCTCCTGCTGCTCAGCGGCACCACCGGCTACGAGTTTCGCGGCGGGCGGAAGGTGCAGTTGCGCGGCAGCGAGATCATGGTCATTCCCTCCGGCATGACGCACCGAGGCCAAAAAGATGTGCGCCTGCCTTCCACGCTCTGCGCCATCGTTTTTGATCCATCGCATCATCCACGGCATGCCCTCCTCACCAAACGAGAGTGCGAATGGCTCGCGAGCCACTTCGAGCAACGCACACCGCAGCCCGTTCCCATGAACGTGGGAACGCGGCATCTGGCGAAGACGCTGCATGCCCTCATCCGCCAGCACGCAGCGGGCAAAAACTCCGATGGCCTGCTCGCCGCACTGCGCGTGACCGTCGCCTCGATCATTCTTGAAACCGCACGCCATCACGAGCAATCCAAGCCCGCCGCGTACGTCAGCATGGCCGCCCATCTCATCGACCACATGGAGAGCCACCTTTCCGAGCCGATCTCCATGGACGCTCTCGCAAATCATGCCCGCACCAGCCGTGCGCGACTTTTTGCCAACTTCAAACGTGAAACCGGCATGAGCCCCAACGACTGGCTGCAACGCCGCCGCATCAAAGCCGCCACCGATCTGCTCCGCACCACGAACCGCAAACTCGAAGACATCGCCGCAGCCTGTGGCTTCACCTCCGCCCCCTATTTCTGCCACGTCTTCCGCAAATATACCGGCACAACACCCAGGGAGCATCGGCAGAAAGTGTGATCGTTCCCGTCTTATGCCATGCTCACGAACCATACCAGCCGTCCCAGCGAATGGCACCGACGATGGGTGGCTCATCAGCCGCGAGCGTTGCCGCCAATGAACTGAGCAAAAACGCGAGCCATGTGAGAAGTCGTTTCATCGGAAGATCGGATCAACGCTGACCATCGGCCCTGCTCATCATCGCGTGCAATTTGTCTGCAAAGAGCCGTCCCAGGTCGATTTGGCCCTTCGCGGTGAAGTGGACTTCGTCGTCGCCGACTTCGAGCGCATCGCAATCGACGAACTCCGAGCCAGCTTCCTGTGCCTGACGCACCAGATTGGCGAAGGGAAACTTGTCCTTCGGCTGTCCGGCACGCAGCCGACTGCATACGAAGAGCAGGTCCGGCGTTTGCAGGTCTTTTCGTGCCGCTTGAATCCAGGCTTGCAGATTCGCGGCATACGCCTCGGCCTTCTTTTGGTCCTTCGAGTCGCCCGATCCTTGCACCATGATCACACCGACGATCGTGATCGGCCGCGCCTTGCGAGCAGCCTCCACTTTGCGAATGAACTCCCAGTAGAGCGAATCCGGCGTCGCGGGCGACCACACGGTGTCGAGGCTGGTGCCATGCGACGAGTGCTTGATGATGCCGATCGTGCGCCCGAGCTTCTCGCTCATGCTCGCGGCAAAAGACACCTCGCAGCCAAAGCCTCGCTTGTTCATCTTCTCCGCCGATAGCGGCAGCCACTGCGTCCCATCAAAGAACAACGCCTTCGCCTGCTCGCCCTTCAGCTCCTCAGGCAGTTCCTCTACCTTCGAGCGCCCTCCACTCATGTTGCTACCACCCACGCAGAGGAAAACCGGCAACGTTTCGTCCGCCGCTGAGACTTCGGTTGGCATGAAAACAACCCACTGAGCGAAGAGGAGAACGGCGAGGGACAGGAGAGTGGGTTTCATGAGGCGTTCACCATCAACGCCGAGCAGTTACCGTTGTCTCACGCAACTTCGCCAGCTTACCCAGCTCCTCCGCGCTCAGCGCCCGATCAAACACGGCCACGCCGCCGATCCAGCCGGTGAAGCCGACGCTGCGACTGCTGTGGATGACGCGGCCGATGGTAAAGGGACCGCCGCTTTGCGCGTCCTTCGGCTTGTAGAGGTCATGCGGATACCACCAGGGGTTCAGACGCAGTGCCACGAGATCACGCGACACTTCTTTGCCACCGCGCAGCGTGACCTCGATCTTCGTGAAGCGATGCTCGCGCAACTCGACACGTTC
Source organism: Verrucomicrobiota bacterium (assembly GCA_046051905.1). Classification (GTDB taxonomy): domain Bacteria; phylum Verrucomicrobiota; class Verrucomicrobiia; order Verrucomicrobiales; family Verrucomicrobiaceae; genus Prosthecobacter. Next base: position 150 of record JBJONJ010000440.1, on the reverse strand, counting down.
GTCGGCGGACTCTCGGAGCACTTTCATGCTCAGCGGCTCGCCTTCGGGCGGGTTGTAGTATTGATCCTTCGGGAAGGCCTCGTCCTCGCCGTCCTGTTTGCCAGGCAGCTTCGCGTAATGGCCCTGCATGTAGGCATTGTAGGCGAAGGA
>JBJONJ010000439.1:0-4300 GCA_046051905.1 Verrucomicrobiota bacterium | reverse complement strand
GATGCCGTCGTAGATCACTGAGGGATCGGCGCGGGCAATGTCCACGAGATTGCCATCGTCGATGAGGCGTGTGGTGTTCACCGTGCCGGCAGCGAACTCCTGATAGCCTCCCGCGGTATTGATGCGGGAGCCCTGCTGCATCACCACCGAATCGCCAGCGCTGATGTTCACAGTGCCGCCCTTGGTGGTGAGCTCGCCCGCGTTGCGCTCAATGACGCCGAGATAACCGGTGAGATTTGCCAGCGGTGTGCCATACCATGTGCTGCCATCCGCGCGGGTACCGGTCTCACGCAGATCAACGGTCACGGTCTGGCCGCGCAGGCTGCTGTTTCGCTGCAAAGGCACGTCTGCGAGTTCCGCTGCACGCAAGTCCACCTCGATGACATACTGGCTGATGGATGACGCGATGCCGGTGGAGCCCGCGACGTCGATGACGGCGTTTTGATCGAGGAAAACCTGCCCGCTGGCATGCACGAAGTCGATGTCCGTGTTTCCAGTGCCAGTAAGCACGTCCCAAACGCCCGCACTGAGGATGACATTTGCATTCGGCGCATGCACCACCGCACCCGGACCGAGGTGGATGGCGAGCCCCTGCATGTTGACCTGCGATTTGAGAGCGAGCTCCGTACCAACGACTCTCAGCGTGCTCGCATACTCCGGCATCACGCGGGTGACCGAGCTTGCTCCGGCGCTCACCACACCGGTGGTGGGATCGGCGGCCTGATCGTGGATGAAAGCGCCGCCCTGGCCGGTGATGCCGTAATTCGGATTGGAGACGGCGTTGAAGTTGGCCAGCAGATCAATGCGGCCGTTCAAGGCTACCGAGGTGGTGCTGTGGACGAATCCGTTCTGGTTCACGTTCTTGCCGGTGACCAACACGCTGCCGCGCTCGGACGAGATGAGGCCGTTGTTGGTGGCGGTGCCGCCGTAAGCGCCGACTCTGCCGACATACACATCGAGGCCACGCAGGCTCGCATCATCGCTGCTGTGCGCGTCGTAACCCACTTGCATGCCCGCGGCGAGGATGGTCTGCCCGTCCGGTGTGGAGATGCTGCCGTTGTTGGTCACATTTGGAGCGATGAGCGCCACACGACCTCCGACATTCGCCGAGGTGGTGGGCGCGGTGATCTTTGCGCCGGCCTGCACGGTGACATTGCCGATCTTGCCGTAGGCCGTCGCGGTCACTGGTACATCAGGCGAGGAGAAGAGGAATTCGGCGCTTGGATTGTTCAGCAGCCCGTTGGTGACGAGCGTTTGATTGATGGGCAAGGCCGAGGCGGTCAGCGAGCCGGTGTTGACCTCGCTGGCACCACCGAAGATGATGCCGTTTTGATTGATGACATACACCTGGCCCTGCGCCTCGATGTTGCCGAGAATCTGGGAGGGGTTGCCGCTGGGATCCGTGATGCGGTTGAAAGCAATCCAGCTTGCCGCGTTCGCGCCGCCGGCACTTTGATCGAACTTCACTGTCGTCTGGCGGCCGACGTTGAAGGTGTTCCACTCCAGCATGGCCTGCTGTTGGGTCTGTTGGATCTCGACAATCGTGCGGGCGTTCTGCAAAGACTGCGTGGGATTGTTCCCGCCGATGGCGCTCTTGAAGTCGAGCCCCCCCACGCCCAGACCATTGGGCACATCTGGCAGCGTGTTTCCGGGGAAGTTGGGATTCACGCCAGCGTTGTTCATCGACGCGGCGGCGGCCCTCGCCGCATCTTGCATGGCCTGCACGGCATCGAGGGCCAGCGTGTTGCGCGTGAGCATGTCCTGCGCGGCGGCACGGGCCTGGGCGGCGGCCGCGGCGGCGTTGGCGGAGTTAGCCGCGGCGGCACTGGTGTCTGCTGGCGTGCCCGCAGCGGCACCACCGGCTCCACCGAGGGTGTTTTGCGTGAGCATGTCTGCCATCACGGCCTGCGGCGGCAGGGCGATCAGGAGGATCATGAGATGGGCGATGAGGCGTTTCGCGATCATGAAAGGGGCGGGCAAGGGGTTAGGGGCGGCCTAGCTTTGACAGCGCGACCCCATCCAAAGCGACAGGGTGTTTGTGCAACAATTTCGTCATATAAGCCTGCATGTTGGAGCGGGCCTTTTCAGCGCGGAGGCGGAGCGTGAGAGGTTCACGCACCTGCTCTAGGAAAGGGGTGTGCGCTTCGCGAACGTCGAGCACCTTGAGGATATGCCAGCCATCCCCCAGCTTCAGCGGCTCAGAGAGGACGTTGAGGGCTAGCTTGGGCAGTTTCGCGAGGATTTCGGGCTGAATCTGAGCTTCGGTGAGCCAGCCGATCTCCCCATCACGTTTGGCGCTGGCCTGATGCTCGCTCATTTCACGAGCGATTTGAGCAAACGAAGCGGGATCAGCCTTCAAACGAGCCTTCACGGTCTCGAGACGGTCTTCACTGATGAAAATCTGCGCGAGGCGAAAGGATCTCGGCTGCACGAGTGAGGGCTTGGCGGCCTCGTAAGCAGCTTTCAGCTCGCTTTCGCTTGGAAATGACGCGGGCGGCTGGCAGAGCTTTTTAAGGTAACTATCCGCGATGGCGGCCTCGCGAGTCTTTTGGATTAGTTTTTGTGTTTCTGGTTCCTGATCCCATTTCTTTTCCAGCGCCTCTTTGTGTACGAGACGCTGCACAAGCATGGCTTCAGTAACTTTGCGAAGCGACGCAGCGTCGAGTGAGGACGCGTTTTCGATTTCGGAAGCGGTTAGTTCGATGTCGCCGATGCGGCCAACGACCTCGTCGGCGAATGACGAATTGAGAATGGCGAATGACGAAACAATGACGAAGGCCCCATGACGAAAGATTCGGTCATTCGGCATTCGGGCTTCCTTCGTCATTCTGGTTTCGCCATTCGTCATTGCTGAACAGGTTTTTGGACCGCGGCAGCCTGTTCCTTCGTGGCAGCCGGTTGGGAAGCATCGGTGGGCTGAATCTTGCCATCCTGCAGCTTGTCGCCGAAGTCCTGCAGGTAGTTTTCGAGCTTCACCTTCATGGTCCGCGTGAAGGGCTCGCGGGCGGTGATGGCGGTGCCCAGGCCGAAGCCTTCATACTTCGCGAGAATCTCATGGCCAATGTTATAGAGGTCGAGGTTCTTGCGGTTGGCATCGGCCAGCTTGCGCTCCGCCAAGATGGCGCGGGCGGCATGCTCGGCACGCTGCGCATCGATCTTCTTGGCGGCATCGACCACCTCGGCGTGGCCCTTTTTCCACGCGGCGAGGGATTCTTGAAGGCGGACGGTCTCCGCAGCCTGCTTCGCGGCCTTGTCTTGGAGATCCGCGATGGCTTTGGAGTCTGTCTCCTTTTGGAGATTGCTTTCCTTGGCGAGCTTTTTGAGATTGGCGTCGAGGGTGGAGACCTTGTCTTCCAGCGTCACTTTCTCCGCGGCGAGGGCGGCACGTTCCGCCTCGGTCTTTTGCTGCTGGAGCATCACGGTGCGGAGCTGTTCGCGCATGCGTTTGAGCGCGGCCATGGCCGGATCAACCTCCTCGGCAGCGAGGGCGGGAAACGCGGTGAGAATGAAAAGCAGGGCGAGGGATTTTTTCATGATTTAGAAGCGGGAGAGGAATTCGATGAGGAAAACATCCGTCTGAAGCGGCGGACCGGCGATCTGGGTGGCGCTCATGTAGGCGAGGCGCGTCCAGGTGCGCTTCGAGAGCGCGTAGAGGCCCTGGATGGTGTAGCCCTCCATGTTGGTGCCTCCGTTGCCGAAACGGGACTCGGTGAAGCCGTCCACCATCGCATCGGACTCTACATAACGGTAGCCGAGGTTGAAGGCCCAGTCGCCGCGCTGCGAGAAGAGGGCCACGGGCTTGCCGATGTTCAAGCCGATGTACCAGCCGAGGTCACCACCTTCCCAGGCACCATTTCCAAGACTGCGATTGTTCACCACGGCGTCACGGCGGGCGAGGTCGTTCATTGCCGCGCGGTCGAGGCCTAAGTTCTTCACCACATCGGCCATGAGGGAGACCTGCATCGGTTCCCAGTGGTTGAAGTCCACACGGCCGTTCCAGGCAAGCTGGCGGAACTTAGTGGCCAAGCCGAAGTATTGGAACTGGTTGATCGTGCCGTTCAGGTTGCCGCCTGGGGCGGCTCCAGGGGTGGGCGTGATGTTGCGAATGGGGCGGTAGGTGTTGCCTTTCTGCGCAAACAACGGGCGGCTATCATCGGTGTCACCGGCATCATTGGCCGAGGCGGGCACGAACGGGCTGGAGAAGCGGCCTTCGATGTTTTCCCAGTGGTAGTAAGCGAGGCTGGACTTCACCTCGATGTCCTCCGTGACCTTGAACTGCACCCCAAACTGCGCGGCGAGG
>JBJONJ010000438.1:0-4668 GCA_046051905.1 Verrucomicrobiota bacterium | reverse complement strand
GGACGGCTACGGCAAATAAGCCTTCAGTTCGCAGCTAGTTCCGACGTTGAATGCCCGGTGGTTCTCACCCCGGGCATTTTTCCATTTTCAGTTCTCCGTTTTCAATTCCGTCATTCCATGCGCCTCCTCGTTCTCTCAGCCATCTGTCCGCTGTTATCCGCTCTCGCCGCCGATCCTCTCCCCGGCCACTCCGCCCACGGCGAGACCTTCAACGAAGGCCCGCGTCAGGCCGCGGTGCTCATCCCGGGCTGCGGCGATGCGGTGAAGTTCCCCATCAGCACCAAGAACGCGGACGCGCAGAAGTTTTTCACGCAGGGCATCGGCCAGCTTCATGGCTTTTGGTATTACGAATCCGAGCGCAGCTTCCGCCAGGCCGCCGCGCTCGATCCGGAGTGCCCCATGGCCTACTGGGGCATGGCGATGGCGAACGTGAACAATGACAAACGTGCCAAGGGCTTCCTCGACAAGGCCGTGAAGCTCAAGGACAAGGCCAATGCCCGCGAGAAACAGTGGATCACCGTTCTCGAGAACCTCTACAAGGACGACAAGCGCGACAAGAAACAGCGCCAACTCGACTGCATCCGCGACTTCGAGACGCTCGTGCAGGATGATCCAAAGGACATCGAGGCCAAAGCCTTCCTCGTCTGGCGCATCTGGTTCGGCAAAGGCGATGTGCCCATCTCCAGCGCCCAGGTGGTCGATGCCATGCTCGATCAAATCTTTACCGCTGTGCCGAATCACCCGGCGCATCACTACCGCATTCATTTGTGGGATGACCGCAAGCCCATCCGCGCCGTCAGCTCCGCCGCGCAGTGCGGCCAGGCCTCACCCGGCATCGCCCACATGTGGCACATGCCCGGCCACACCTTCTCGAAGCTGAAGCGCTTCGACGACGCCGTATGGCAGCAGGAGGCCAGCACCCGTGTCGATCATGCCTACATGATCCGCAGCTACATCCTGCCTGATCAGATTCACAACTACGCCCACAACGAGGAATGGCTCGTGCGGAACTTCAACGAACTCGGCCGCGTGAAGGACGCCCTCGGCCTCGCGAAGAGCCTCATCGGCAATCCGCGCCACCCCTCCAACAACACCCTCGACAAATCCGGCACCTCCGCTAGCTACGGCCGCACTCGATTGATCGAGACGCTCACCAAATGGGAGCTGTGGGATGACTTGAGGGCCTTCACCGCGAGACCCGCCGGTCATCCGGGCCACGACATCACCCGCCTCCGTGCGGCAGGACTCGCCGCCTATCATCTGAATGATCTCAAAGCACTCTCGGAAGCCCTCAAAGCGGTCGAAGCCATCCAGCCACCGAAGCCCACAGAAAAGTCCGAGAAGTCTGATTCGACCGACAAAGGCAAACGCACGCTCACGAAGTCCGGCGAAGAGAAAAAACCCACGGAGGCAAAAAAGCCCGACGACAAGGCCAAAGCCATCTCCGAGCTCAAACTGCTCATCGCCTTCCTTACGCCCAAAGTGACCAGGGAGAGCAAATCGAAACTCCTCGAAGCCCTCAAGGATAGCGACATCCCGAAAGACCGCCTGGCCCGCCATTGGCTGAAGCTCGGAGAGAAGACCAAAGCCGTCGAAGTGTCCAAAAACCTCCCGCAAGACCTGGCGGGCACGATTGCCAAAGCGGAGATTCTTCATGCCGCAGGCAAAGCCGACGATGCCAGGAAAGCCTTCGACGAAGTCACGAAGCTGGCTTTTGCCATGGATCGTGATCTTCCCGCCTTCAAACGCCTCACCACCACCTTTGCCAAAGATGCCAACTGGCCTGCCGCGGCACCGAAACGCACAGACTCTGGCGTGCGCCCGGCGGATTTGAGCAAGCTCGGCCCCATGCACTGGCATCCGCCGGTGGCACCGGTGTTTGAGGCGCTCGATCTCGACGCGAAGCCGGTGAAGAGCGCTGATTTCACCGCGAAGAAGCCCACGCTCTTCATGTTCTACCTCGGCCACGAGTGCGGCCACTGCGTCGAGCAGATGCAGGCCTTCGCCAAAGCCGCCGCCGACTTCGAAAAGGCCGGCATCCAGCTCGTCGGCGTCACCATCGAGCCCAGTCCTGTGGCAAAAAATCTGCGGGCGAAGCTCAATCTCAAAAAAGACCAGCCCCTGCCATTTCCGATCCTGTGTGACAGCAGCCTCGAAGCCTTCAAAAAGGTCCGCGCCTACGATGACTTCGAAAAAGAAACGCTGCATGCCACCCTCCTGATCGACACCAAGGGCAACCTGTGCTGGCAGGACATCAGCTACACGCCCTTCACCGATACCAAATTCATCCTCGAAGAGTCCAAGCGGCTTTTGGCGCTGCCTCGCGATTGAATTGCGGCGTGGGGTGTCTTGCCTGAAAGCGCTTCTGCTACCCATGAAAAAGGCAGCCGCTCAACACGGCTGCCTTTAAAAGAAACGCCGGAGCTGGATCAGGCTCCACGGGGTTCCGGGCCGCGTGGGCAGCGGCCATGGCGGGGGCCATGATCGCGATGGAAATCGCCACGCGGGCCTTGATGGCCATGGTCAAAGTCACCTCCACGAGGTCCAGGTCCTGGGCGGGGGCCTTCACCACGGAAGTTTTCAGGTCCGCGGTTCATCGGCCCCTGATGACGCGGGCCAAATTGAGGGCGGTGCCCTTCCTGTCCGCGGGGCGAACCGAAGCGCTGAGATTCCGGCATGCGGCCTTCCATGCGGCCTTGGCCTTGCGGCGGCGGGCCTTCGCGGCGGTTTTCGGGGCCACGATGCATCATGGGAGGCGGTCCCTGGCGATGTTCGGGACCTCCGCGGAAGGACTGGCCGCCTTCGCGGTGACCGCGCTGTGGCTGCATGTCTCCACGGAAGGGAGGATGGCCGCCTTCACGCGGGCCGTCGTGGCGGCGCATTTCACCGTCGCGGGGACCGCGGAAGCCTTCACGGCGGTCGCCTCCGTCACGGGGGCCGCGGAACTCTTCACGACGCTCGCCATCACGCGGCGGGCCGCGATGGCCTTGGGGATGATCGCCATCGCGGCGGGGTTCGGGGCTAGGGCGGCGGGCGTCGCCTTCGCGATGGTTTTCGGGATTCGGGCGGCCTTCGGGCTGTCCGCGTCCGGCTTCGGGACGGCGTTCTGGATTGCCACGACCCGCGTCACCACGCTGGGGCTGGGGGGCACCGCGTTCTGGATTGGGATTGGCCCGTGGATTCTCACGAGGAGCATCTCCGCGGCGGGCGTCGGTCGGGGGTGGTGGGGCATCGGGCCTGCGGTTTTCCGGGGCGGGGGCAGGCGTGGGTTTCGGAGCTTCCTGCGCAGGAAGGGCGGAGATGACGAGAGCGCAGAGCGCCAGCAGCAGGAGTGGATGGCTGGATTTGGTTTTCATGGGCTTGAGGGGGGGGAGCCGTGGGAGGCAGGCCGTTCATGGGGTGCAACGGCACCGTGACGGCGAATTGTGTGAGCACCCGAAAAAATTGTGACATGGGCAGGCATCCCGCTATTCTCACGACTCAACCTCATGATTCAGACCTCCAGCGAGCCGCGCATCGAGCCGGCCACCCTCGAAGACATGCCGCAGCTCGTGGAGCTGCTCGCGGCGCTTTTTAGCGAAGAGGAGGACTTCAAGCCGGACCCGGCCAAGCAGGAGCACGGGGTTCGCATGATTCTGGAGCAGCCGAACCGCGGTCGCATTTTGGTGCTGCGCACGGATCATATGCTGCTGGGCATGGTGAACCTGCTTTTCACCATTTCGACCGCTGAGGGCGGCATGGTGATCCTGATGGAGGATGTGATTGTGCACCCGCAGCACCGCCGTCAGGGCTATGGAGGCCTGCTGCTGGACCATGCGATCGCCTTTGCGAAGGAGAAGCGCTTCAAGCGCATCACCTTGCTCACAGACCGTATCAGCGCGGAGTCCCAGTCCTTCTTCAACAAGCACGGCTTCCAGTTCTCGAAGATGATCCCGATGCGGTTGGTTTTTGATTTTTGACATCAACTGCCGCTGCCATGCACAAGCCCACCGCGTTCATGACCTGGCTGGACAAGCCCGCGGAGGCGATGACGGCCTCCGACGTGGTGCCGGCGGCGCAGTGGTTTGTTATCATCACGCTGGCGACGCTGTTCTTCCTGCTCGGCTGCTTTGCCACGCTGATGTGGGTGATCTGGCGGCGTTCGGTGAATCCGCCGCCGCATGTGCGGCTGCTGATGGAGATGGCTGAGGAGGATGAACGTCAGGCGGTTGCCACGGCGGGCGGCGGGGAGGAGAAGCCTGCGGCCCCGTGGGAGCGTGACGCGGACTGGTGGCGTGGCGGCGAGGGCAGGAAGAAGGATGAAGGTGCCGCGTCATGAGCGGGCAGGGGATGCTGCATGGCTGGCGCTCGCGGGTGTTTTACCTCACGCGGGACCGCCGTTTCCTGCTGCGCCTGGCGGGGACGATCGTGGCGGCGGGTTTTTTGATCGCCAGCCTCATCGTGACGGCGAGGTCGGGGGCGCTGCCGACGCTGCCGCCCATTTCCGCCGGTGAGCAGCGGCTGCAGGAGGAGTATGGCCGGCTGCTCTCCCTTGCGGAGAAGGAACCGCGGCGCGTGGCTACTTGGCTGCGGTGGCAGATGGCGGCGATCGTTCGCGCCGTGGAGGAGGTGGAGGAACCGCGGAAGGCCTTCGATGCCTTCTCGCAGAATGGCGTCGTGAACGGGCGG
>JBJONJ010000437.1:0-9559 GCA_046051905.1 Verrucomicrobiota bacterium | reverse complement strand
CCTCCTCCACGGTGGCCAACCCGGTGAAGAGTTACGCCAATCCCGGCACCTACACCGCCTCCCTCGTCGTGGTGGACAACAGCGGCCTCTCCTCCGTCGCGGACACCGTCGTCATCGTCGTGCAGAACAACAACGTGGTCTATGTCGGCAACATCACTATGACCCTCAGCAGCACGAGGCAGGGTTACTCGGCCACGGCCACGGTCACCGTGCGCAATCAAAATGGTGCCGTCGTGCCCAGTGCCACCGTCACAGGACAGTGGTCGGGTCTGGCCACCGGCACCGTTTCACGCACCACCAACACCAGCGGTAACGCGGCCTTCACCTCGTCCCGCACGAGGAGCCGCGGTACGTTCACCTTCACCGTCACCGGCATCACGCTGTCTGGCTACACCTATGCTCCCACCCGAAATGTGAGGACCAGCGCCAGCATCGCCACGCCGTGACGAGATAAAAAGCGGTTCTTTTCTGCAAGGGCGGCTGCTTCCAAAGCATCACCGCCCTTGCGGCTTCTCTCCCACTCGGCACTGTGGCGGCCCTCATGGCTAAAAAGACTCCTTCCACTGGCATTTGTTACCTCGTCGGCGCGGGCCCGGGCGATCCCGGTTTGCTCACGATCAAAGGGAAGGAGTGCATCGCCGCCGCCGATGTCCTGGTTTACGATTACCTCGTGAACGTCGACCTGCTCCGCCACGGCAAACCGGGGGCCGAGCGCATCTACGTGGGCAAAAAAGCGGGCGATCACACCCTCCCTCAAGACGAGATCAACAAGCTCATCGTTAAGCTCACCAAGGAGGGAAAGGTTGTCACGCGCCTGAAGGGCGGAGATCCTGTCCTTTTCGGACGCGGTGCTGAAGAAGCCGCGGAGCTGCTCGAGGCCGGCGTGCGCTTTGAGATCGTTCCAGGCATCACCTCCGCCATTGCCGGGCCGGCTTACGCGGGCATCCCCGTCACACATCGCTCTCACGCCTCCCAGTTGACCATCTTCACCGGCCACGAGGATCCCACGAAGAGCGAGACCTCGCTCAACTACGCCAAGCTCGCCCAGGCGGAGGGCACCAAGGTCTTCCTCATGGGCGTCGAGCGCATGGAAGAGATCACCGGCGAGCTCATCAAGCACGGCGCCAAGGCGGAGACGCCCATGGCCCTCGTCCGCTGGGCCACCACCGGTCGCCAGCAGACCCTCGTCGCCACGCTCGGCACCATGGCGCAGAAGGTGAAGGAGACCGGCTTTAAAGCGCCCGCCGTCGCCGTCGTCGGCGATGTGGTCACCGAGCGTGAGAACATCAACTGGTTCGAAAACCGCCCGCTCTTTGGCAAGCGCATCGTCGTCACCCGCACCCGCCAGCAGGCCGGCGTGCTCAGCCGCCAGCTCATTGAGCTCGGCGCTGATGTCATCGAACTGCCCACCATCCGCATTGAGGAGCCCAACGACCTGCTCGGCTTTGGCGAGCTCGTGCAGGACTGCCACAAATATGACTGGATCGTCTTCACCAGCCCGAACGGTGTTGATGCCTTCTTCAAAATGTTCGACAAGCTCTACAGCGACACGCGTTCCATCGGTGCCGCCCGCATCGCGTGCATCGGCCCCGGCACCGCGGAAAAGGTGAAGGCACGCCACCTCGCCGTCGATTTGATGCCGGAGAAGGACTTCGTCGCCGAAGGCCTCGTGAAAGCCTTCAAGGACAACCACGACATCGAAAACCAGATGATCCTCTGGGTGAAGGCCGAGGAGACCCGCGAGGTGATCGCCAACGAGCTCACCGGCCTGCGTGCCATTGTCGATGAGGCCATCGCCTACCGCACCGTCGCCGAGCGGGAGGACAACCTCGAAGCTCTCGCTCGCCTGAAGAACGAAGGCGCGGACATGATCACCTTCACCAGCGCCTCCACCGTCGAGCATTTCCTCGAACTGGGCGTGCCGCTGCCGCAGAACTGCGAGATCGCCAGCATCGGCCCCGTCACCAGCAAGACGCTCAAAAAACACGAGCTGCCCATCGCCGTCGAAGCCAAGTCCTACACCATCCCCGGCCTCGTCGAGGCCATCCGCAAGCATTTCGCGAAGTGAAGGGAGATCAAGATCAATCCTTCTTCACACTCACCGGCGTGCCTGAGAGCACCCACTCGTAAAAGAAGCGGGCTGCATTGCCTCCGCTGAGGGGCATGCGGATGCAACCGTGGGAGGCCGGGTAATCGGGCACGCTGCTGAAGCCGTGAATGAAAATGTGGCGGTTGATCTGCACGCTCCAAGGCATCGGGGCATTGTTGTAAAGGCTCGAAAAATGCAGCTTCGAACGGTAGGGGCCGGCTCGGAACTCGCCAGCGGGGGGGGCTCCGTTGCGGCCGGAGCTGATCTTTGTCTCGATCACCAGCCGATTTCCCTGCCAGCCCTTGAGCCATTGGTTTTTCAGGCTCACCTCGACCCGTTGCGCTCCGGCCCGCAGGGTGAAGCCGCGGAAGAAGCCGCCGACTCTTACTTCGCCTTCGGCGTTCATGTCCGCGACCGCGGCCCCTGCGGCGGCCAGTTGCGCGGTGCTGACCAGTTCCGTGCCGTCGAGCAATTGTTTCAGCGTGCCGGGACACACGTCCATCGTGTTGAGGCGGGTGTTGGCGGCCTGGGCATCGTGGGCGATCGGCCAGCCGAGTTCATCCACGGCCTCATTCACGGGGATGAACAGCTTTCCAGGCTCGGCGGCAAAGGTGATCGCGTCCAGCGTACCGGCACGGCCTGCATCCATGAGGCTCAGAAAAGCCAGAAGCCGGAGGGCGAGGCCACGCATGGCCATCAGGGATAGCGCGGGAACTTCGAGAAGTCCGGCTTTCGTTTCTCCACGAAGGCTTTTTTGCCCTCTTGGGCCTCCTCGCTCATGTAGTAAAGCAGCGTGGCATTGCCGGCGAGATCGAGCAGGCCCATCTGGCCGTCGCAATCGGCGTTGAGGCAGGCTTTGAGGCAGCGCAGCGCCATCGGCGAATGCTGCAGCATCTCGCGGCACCATGTCACGGTCTCCTCCTCCAGCTTCTCCAGCGGCACCACGGTGTTCACGAGGCCCATGTCGAGCGCCTGCTGCGCATCATACTGGCGGCAGAGATACCAGATTTCCCGTGCCTTCTTTTGGCCGACAATGCGGGCGAGGTAGCTGCTGCCGAGGCCGCCATCAAAACTTCCCACTTTCGGGCCGGTCTGGCCAAATTTCGCGTTGTCCGCGGCGATGGTCAGATCGCACACGACATGCAGCACATGGCCGCCGCCGATGGCGTAGCCCGCCACCATCGCCACGACCGGCTTTGGCAGCGTGCGGATCTTCCGCTGCACATCGAGGATGTTCAGGCGCGGCACGCCGTCATCGCCCACATAGCCCGCGTCACCGCGGACCTTTTGATCGCCACCGCTGCAGAAGGCCAGCGGGCCTTCGCCGCAGAGGATGATGACGCCCACGTCCCGGTCCTCATGCACGATGTCAAAGGCCTCCAGCATCTCCCGCACCGTGAGCGGACGGAAGGCATTGCGCACCTCCGGGCGGTTGATGGTGATCTTGGCGATGCCGTCCTCGGATTTCTCCAGTTTGATGTCGGTGAAGGTCTTGATGGGGGTCCACATAGTGTGTGCAGGTCTGAATCAGGACGCGGGGGAGTTCAAGCGCCGTCATCGCCACCGCGTGAAACAGCCTGCCGGGCCGTGGCGTTGGCTTCTCACCATGACCTCCCGCCTCTCGATCCTTCTCCTCCCATCGCTCGCTCTGACGCTTTCCGCGGCCGAACCGAAAAAAGACCGACCGCTCACGCCTGGCGGCATCTACCCGCAGGGCGATATGAACCGCCCGCGCCCCACGGTCATCACCCCGCCGGGTGCCACCACCGCGCCGAGTGATGCCGTCGTACTGTTTGATGGAAAAGACCTCTCCAAGTTCCGCCGCCAGCCCCGCAAGGACGATGCGGATACCTCGGACACGCCGAAGTGGAAGGTCGAAAACGGCTACGCCGAGATCGTCGGCAAATCCGGCAGCATCGAGACGAAGGACAAGTTTGGCTCCTGCCAGATTCACCTCGAATGGGCCACGCCCGCCGAGGTCAGCGGCAAGGGGCAGGGCAGGGGAAACAGCGGGGTGCTCCTCCATGGCTGGGGGGAGGTGCAGGTGCTCGACTCCTATGGCAATGACACGTATCCCGACGGTCAGGCCGCCGCCATCTACCATCAGTATCCGCCGCTCGTGAACGCCTGCCGCGGCCCCGGCGAGTGGCAGAGCTACGACATCATCTGCGACTGCGCCCAGCTGGATGCCGCGGGGAAGGTCATCCTGCCAGCCCGTCTCACCGTCCTGCACAACGGCATCCTGGTGCATCACGCCGTCGCTCTCGACACCAAGGTGCAGGAGTTCGGTTTCGCCCTCCAGGATCACCACAACCCCACCCGCTACCGGAACATCTGGGTCCGCCCCCTGCATCGCGACGATGAAAAGGCTGCGAAGGGCGCTCAGTGAAGGCGGGTGGGCCATAAATCTCCGTCCCGGCAGGAAAAAGCCTTTACGGCATCCCGAAAATGCGTTTTCTGTTCTGGCGAACAGCATTTATAACCACCCACACAACACCATCATGGCCCGCGCCCCCAAAGAATCCGCCTCCGAACCCGCCACCAACAAAGTCGCCGAGGCCCGTGCCCGGAACCTGGACCTGGCCATCCAGCAAATCCAAAAAGACTACGGAGAAGGCGCCATCCTCCGCATGGGAGAAGAGCACAAGGCCGACGTTTCCGTCATCCCCACCGGCAATCTTTTGATCGACCAAGCGCTCGGCGTCGGCGGCTTCGCCCGCGGTCGTGTCGTCGAGATTTACGGCCCTGAATCCTCCGGTAAGACGACGCTTACCCTCACCGTCATCGCCCAGGCTCAAAAAGCCGGCGGTTTGGCAGCTTTCATCGATGTGGAGCATGCCCTCGATCCGAACTATGCCCGCCGCCTCGGCGTGAAGATGGACGAACTCCTCGTCTCCCAGCCCAGCAGCGGTGAAGAGGCTCTGCGTATCTGCGAGACCCTCGTTCGCTCCAATGCTCTCGACGTCGTGGTCATCGACTCCGTGGCCGCCCTGGTCACCCGCCAGGAACTCGAAGGGGAGATTGGCGACAGCACCGTCGGTGCCCAGGCCCGCCTCATGAGCGCTGCGCTGAGAAAGCTCACCGCCATCATCAGCAAGGCCCGCACGACCTGCATCTTCACCAACCAGATCCGTGAAAAGATCGGCGTCATGTTCGGCAACCCCGAAACGACTCCCGGCGGCAAGGCGCTCAAATTCTACGCCAGCGTCCGCGTGGACATCCGCCGCATCGGAGCCATCAAAACGACCGATGGCACCGTCACCGGCAACCGCACGAAGGTCAAAATCGTCAAAAACAAGCTCGCCCCTCCCTACACCGAGGCGGAGTTCGACATCATGTACAATGAAGGCATCAGCAATGTCGGCTCCCTACTGGATCTCGCGATGGACTTCGACATCCTGCAAAAACGCGGCTCGTGGATCAGCTACAAGGGCACCCAACTCGCCCAGGGCCGTGATGCCGCCAAGGAAGTGCTCCGCAACGACAGCAGCGTCTATGAGGAGATCGAGGCCGCGGTGAAGCAAAAGCTCGCCGAGAAAAAAGAAGGCGCGGCTCCGAAGGGCGGTGGCGCAGCCTCCTCCGACGAATAAGCCACCATCCCGTGGCACCTTTTGAAGAGCCTGCGAGATGCCTCGCAGGCTCTTTTGTTTGCAGTGAGGCGGGCACTCCTGTCCGCCAAGGCACAGCGTGCAATCCGCCACGGATCATCCAACCACGGAACACACACAAAACACGGAATTGGGATGGTTTGAATGAGTTCCGTGTGTTTCGTGTATTCCGTGCTTGTTTCCCGCCGACGCATGCTTCGACTCCTTTCCATCCTTGTTTTTGCCTCCTTCACCCTCCACGCCGCGGATCCCGTGGAGATCAAAATCTGGCCTGAAGGGGCGCCTGGGCAGATGACGCCGCCCTCGCCTGCCACGCAGGAGTTTCTTCGCACCAAAGCGGGCAAGACCACCCTCACGAACATCCACGAGCCCACGCTCACCGTCTTCCAGCCGGCGAAGCCAAATGGCACCAGCGTCATCGTGGCACCTGGCGGCGGCTATGTGTTTCTCTCCGCGGTGCATGAGGGCACGCAGGTGTGTGAGTGGCTCGCCAGTATCGGCGTCACCGGCATTCTCCTCAAATACCGCACCCCCACCCGCGATGAGGCCGCTGCTCACGAAAAACCCGTGGCCGATGCCGCGCAGGCCATCAAGCTCGTGCGTCAAAAGGCCGCCGAATGGCATCTCGATCCAAAACGCGTCGGCCTCCTCGGCTTCAGCGCCGGCGGAAACCTCCTCGCCCATCTCGCTTGTGATCGCGGCCAACCTTTGGAGCGTCCCAACTTCGGCGTCATGATCTACGGCGGTGGTTTCGTGGACTCCAAAGAACCCACCAAGCTCAAACAAGGCTTCACTGTGCCTGCCGATGCGCCACCCATGTTTCTCGCCTGTGCTCACAACGACGGCCAGAACTCCACTGCCTCGGCCGTGCTCTACCTCGAATACAAAAAGCACACGATCCCCTGTGAGCTTCACCTCTTCACCCAAGGCGGCCACGGCTTCGGCATGCGTGCCGAGAACAAACCCATCAACGCCTGGCCTCAACGCTGCGCCGACTGGATGGCCTCGATGGGCTGGCTCCCAAACTAATTTTCTCCCATGAAACACCTCCTGCTTCTCCTTCTCTCCACCTCCCTCTTTGCCGCTGATCTCACAACGGTGACCAAGAGCGAGCTACCTTCCCTCGTAACGCTCTACAAAGAGCTGCATGCGAATCCGGAGCTTTCCATGCATGAGGTCGAGACTTCGGCAGTGGTGGCGAAGGAACTCCGCGTGGCGGGTTTCGAGGTCACGGAGAAGGTGGGCGGTCATGGCCTCGTGGGCGTGTTGAAGAATGGTGAAGGCCCCACGCTGCTGGTGCGCACGGATCTGGATGCGCTGCCGGTGAAGGAGCAAACGGGCGCTGAGTATGCCAGCACGAAGGTGGTAAAGGACGACACTGGTCGCGAGGTGAACGTCATGCATGCCTGCGGACATGACATCCACATGACGAGCTTCATCGGCACGGCCCGCGTGCTTTCCAAGCTGCGCGATCAATGGAAAGGCACGCTCGTTTTGATCGGCCAGCCGGCCGAGGAGCGGGTGCTGGGTGCCAGGCTCATGCTGCGGGCCGGTTTGTTCTCCAAATTCCCCAAGCCGGACAAGGCGCTGGCCCTGCATTGCTCCTCGGACATGGCTCACGGCACCGTCGGCATCGTCGAAGGCTATGCGCTGGCGAATGTGGATAGCGTCGAGATCATCGTGAAAGGCGTGGGCGGCCATGGCTCCATGCCACATCTATGCAAAGACCCCATCGTGCTCGCCTCGCAGATTGTGCTGGCCTTGCAGACCATCGTCAGCCGCGAGGTGAAGCCCGGCGATCCGGCGGTGGTGACCGTCGGCAGCATCCACGGCGGCACGAAGAGCAACATCATCTCGGATGAAGTGCGCCTCCAGCTCACGCTGCGCAGCTACAAAACGGAAACTCGCAAGCACCTCATCACCTCCGTCCAGCGCATCGTGAAAGCCCAGGCGGAGGCTGCGGGCATGCCGACGGAAAAAATGCCCGAGCTGCTTGTCTCCGATGATCAATCTCCGGCTCTCTACAATCAGCCCGAACTCTGCGCCGAAGTGCGTCAGCACCTCGAAAAGGCTCTCGGAGCCTCGAAAGTGCTCACGCGAGAGCCCATCATGGGAGCGGAGGATTTTGCCGAATACGGCCTCACCAAGGAAAAAGTGCCGCTGTGCATGTTTTGGCTCGGCACGCAGCCATCGGAGGTTGTGGCCGAAGCCAAAGCGAAAGGCACCACGCTGCCTTCGCTGCATTCACCTTACTTCAAACCGATCCCCGAGCCCACGATCGAAACCGGTGTGAAAGCGATGACGTCCGCCGTGCTCGGTTTGATGGCGAAGTGAGGAAAGTGGAACAGGTTTTTTAACCTGTTCGGCTTGGATCAAACAGGTTAAAGACCTGTTCCACTTTCTCCCAACAAAAAACCGCCGGATACCCAGGGCATCCGGCGGTGTGAGACAGCTTCAATCAGCGATCAGTTTTCAATGGGAGACCTTGGCTTGAGCGGATCCTCGGCCTTGGGCTGCGTGCCGGGCAGGTCGATGAGATCCTCCTTCTTCGTCTTCGTCACGCCGCTCTTCACCACGGGGAGCAGGATGCCCTGCGTTTGCCCATCGGTGGCTTGCGTGAAGATGTCCATTCCGCCGGCTTTCTGCGGCACGGTGACCATGCCAGTGCTGGCATTGAGATCGACGACCTCCGCGCTGCCATCCTGCCGGCCGATGATGACCTGGCCGCCCGTCCAGGTGCGGCCTGGGCGGATCTGCCCGGCCACGCTGGCGTTCCATGGCGGAGGCCAGGCGGAGGCGACGGGGTTTTCAAACACGAGCGGCACATTGCTGGCGCTGGTGTCGGTGAGGCCGGCGGTCATCGCCCAGTGGTTTTCATTGGCGGTCACCGCACGGTCAAACGCGGGTGCTTTGCCGATGATGCCATCCGGGCTGTAGCCAGCGGGACTGCCGAAGATGCGCTCGTCGTCGATCACGCGCTGCTGGAACAGCAGGTGAAAGGCTTCGTTGGCATGTTGAGCCGTACCGCCGGTGAGCGGGTTCAGCACCGAGTCCGGGTACTGCGACTGATTTTTGGCGGCGAACTGCTTCAAGGCCATGATGACCTGTCGGCAGTTGTTCGTCGCCTGGTTTTGACGTGCCATCTTCAAGACCGCCTGCCCGGCAGGGATCGCCAGCCCCGCGAGAATCGCGATGATGGTGATCACCACCAGCAGTTCGATCAGCGTGAAGCCGACGTTCCTCCCGGGTGTGTTTGTTTTCATGGTATGGGTATGTCTATGTTTTATCTAGGTGGAGCCGCCGTCTGATGAGGCGGCGGTTCCAGCACGATTGGACTCCTCCCACGCCATGCGTGTCCATAAAAAAACCCGGAGGGGAAACCTCCGGGCTCAGATTGTTGAATCGTGATGCGATGATCCGATTAGCTCTTGGCGGCGATGGACTCGACCTTGTTGTGGCCGACCTTGGCGGTCACTTCCTTGCCGACGAGCTTCTCATCGACGGAGGCGGCTGGGCCGAGCTTGTAGCTCTTGCTGCCGATCTCGACGGTTTTCTTCTCAGCGTCGAATTTCTTGAGCTTGCCGGTGACGTCTTCGGTTTTGCCGCAGCCAGCGAAGGCAGGAGCAGCGAGGGCGGCGATCACGAGGGTGGTGAGGATGGATTTCATGGATGTGTTTGAGTGGAGGGTTCCGTGCGGCGGACCGGTCTCGGAACGCCAAAATCGCGGAATACGACATTAAACACGGGGGGAAGGTCCATTGGCTATCAAAATTTTTGTGGGGTGGGCAGAAAGCGCTCGTCTCATCCCCGGCTTCCGTGGCAGACTGGCCGGATGCGCCTCCCGCTCCTTTCTTCCTTGGTT
>JBJONJ010000436.1:0-3638 GCA_046051905.1 Verrucomicrobiota bacterium | reverse complement strand
GGATTGGCGATGGCACCGGCCTCAAGCTCCTTCATGGCCTTGAACGCATGGTCGATCTTGCCGGCCATTTTCGTGAACAGGCTGTCCTCGAAGCCCATGCGGCTGATGTCGATGGAAAAACCGATCTGCGGGTAACGGACGAAGTACTTCTGAAAGCGATCCCAGTGGCTCATGCGAGATGGATGGAGTGATGGAGGGTTGGAGGGGGGCGGCAGCATCGAAAAAGCACTTCCCGTGCCTTGCCGCAACCTGTTTGGACGCCGGTTCCTCCTCAGCCCAGCAGCTCCGCCCGCGAGAAATCAGCCACGTCCATGCGGACGCGCATCACGGAACCTTCCACGAGGGGAAAACGCGGATTTTTCGCATCAATGAAGGCGACGACGACCTTGCCATTCGGCAGCGTGGCGTGGCAGGTGCGGTCACAGAACACGTTCTGGATGGTGACCTGGGTTTCGATCTTGTCAGGGATGTCGAAGGTCCGCGGTGGAAGCGGTGCGGTAGGGCTCATTTGTTCACAGGAACGGCTTGGGGAGCCGGCGGCGGCAGGTGCTTCTGGCTCCAATTGATCTTGGCGGCCTGGAGATGGTCGCTGGTGATGAGAAAGTCGACGGCGCGCTGCAGCACCGTGTCGCGAGGCTTGGGCTGGTCCTCCGGAAGCGGCTCACCCGCGGAACGACGGATGTAGGAGTCGAGCTCGGGATTCGTGCCGGCGACGAGCGCGGCCTCGTTGAAGCGCGCGCGGGGCATGTCGCTGATGGTGGCAGCAGAGCGCGTCTTGTTCTCGGGATCAAAAAAAGCCCGCTTGGTCTTTGCGCCGAGTTGGATCGAAAAATCAGGCACGAGGCCCTTTTGGAAAATAGAACGGTCATCCGGCATCAGCACTTCGGCACGGGCAAAGCGCAGCGACCAGTTGGTATCGACGGGAATGGTTTCGTAGCGCACCGCAGCACCGCGGGTGGGGGCGCCGATGAGGAGGGCCTGCTTGCGCTGCCGCAGCACGGAGGCGATGGCTTCGCCCACGTTGCAGGTGTCGCCATCGATCAAGACGAGCAACGAGGCCTTCCACAAGGGCTCACGATCACTGCGCAGAATCTCCGTATTCGAATCGGTCATCTGGCGAGTTTTGAAGAGCACCTCGTTTTCCGGCACAAACAGCCCGAGCATGCCCGCGGCGACATCGAAATCCCCCGAAACGGCGGGAGCACGAAGATCGAGGATGAGGTGCTTCGCGCCTTCCTTCACGAACTTCGCCAGGTGCTGCTCCATCGCGGCGATCTCCTCCTTGCGGAAGGCCTTGGGCCGCAGAAGCGCGATGCCGGGCCGCAGTGTCTCTGCCTGCACACCGCCCGCATCCGCCTGCTTCGCATCGTCTGTGCGGGCCACAAGTTCCGCGCCGAATTGCAGGCGCTCAAGCAGCCCATGCAACGCGGCGCGGTTCAACTCGTCCAAAGTAAGATCGCCACGGCGGATGTACTCCCGCTGAAGCACGCGAAAAGCGGTCTGGATGCCGTTCTGCGTGATGTCCGGCGCCTTCGTTTCTGCCGCGAGAGCGGTAGAAACGAGGAGGAGGGTGCAGAGGGCGGTGCGAAGCGACATGGGGATAAAGTACTCGGTTCTCAGTGCCCACTGATGGGCGAATGGAATGACTGAGCACTAAGCACTGAGCCCTTGGCTCCCGCCAGCAGGAAAATGGTTCAGCGCATCGAGTGCCTCGCCCCAGCGGAAATGCTGCGCGATGGCCCGGCTGACGTAGTTTTTGGCGCTCGCGACGGCGCTGACGAGGTCGAGGCCGCGGGCGAGGCCGGCGGCGATGGCCGAGGAGTAGGTGCAGCCGGTGCCGTGGGTGTGGACGCCGGGTGTTCGGGCGGTTTCGTGCCATGAAGCGCCTCCAGCGGTGACGAGCACATCCGCGGCGGCATCGCCGATGAGGTGACCGCCTTTGACGAGCACGGCGGTTTGATACTTTGATGCGAGATCGGCGGCGCAGGCGGCCATTTCATCGCGAGTGGTGACGGCACGGCCCCAGAGCACGGCGGCTTCGTCCATGTTGGGTGTGATGAGGGTGGCGAGGGGCAAAAGCTCCGCGCAGAGCGTCTCGACCGCGTCGTCCTTCAACAATCGACCTCCGCTGGTGGCCACCATGACGGGATCGACGACGAGCGGAACGCCACCGGCATGCTCACGCCATGCTTTGGCGACGGCATGAATCTGCTCCGCGCCGCCCACCATGCCTGTTTTCGCCGCGCGAATCGGAAAACCGCCAAACAACACGCGAATCTGGTCCACGATGAAGTCCGCGTCGAGCAGCCGGATCTGCGAGACAAGGCCCGGAGTCTCCGAAACGACGCTGGTGAGGGCGGTGAGCGCATAGCCACCATTCGCGGAGATGGATTTCATGTCCGCCTGGATGCCCGCTCCTCCGGAGCAGTCCGAGCCGGCGATGGTGAGAACGGGAGGTGGAGACATGGGTGGCTCGTTCATTTTACAGCGTGGCCTTTTTCACCTTGCCGAAGTCGGTGCCGAGGAAGCGCTTCGCGAGGTTCTCCGCCTGCTCGGAATGGTCCGTGAGGTAGATTTCGAGAGAGGGCTTGGTTTTGGCGGTGCGCAGCAGATTGTCCTGCTCCAGCTTCGCCTTCACATGCGCGGCGCAGGTGCTTGCGGAGTCCACGAGACGCACTTTTTGCCCCAAGATGCGCTTCAGCACGGGAACGAGCAGCGGGTAGTGCGTGCAGCCGAGCACGAGCGTGTCGATGCCCTTGCCGAGCATGGGCTTCAAATACTCCCGCAGCACGGATTTGAGCGCCGGATGATCCGTCCAGCCTTCCTCGACAAAGGGCACCAGCAGAGGCGTCGCACGCGCCTCGATCATGATGTCCGGCCGCCGCATCGCGATCTCATGCTGGTAGGCATGACTCCGAATGGTGCCCGCCGTGCCGATGATGCCGACGCGTTCGCAAGAAGGCTCCGAAAGGGTCGCTTCCACGCCGGGCCCGAGCACGCCGATCACCGGCACGCGAAACGTGGCCTGCAAAACCGGCAGCGCATGCGCCGTGGCCGTGTTGCACGCCACCACCACCGCCTTCACGCCATGCGAGACAAGGAACTGCGTGTCCTCCATCGAGAAGCGCCGGATCGTGTCCGGCGATTTCGAGCCGTAAGGCACGCGGGCGGTGTCGCCGAGATACACGATGGATTCATTCGGCAGCAGGTCCCGAAGCGCCCGCACAACCGTCAATCCGCCCACGCCGGAATCAAAAACGCCGAGGGGACTGTTCGCGGTGACGGGGGGGGGCATGGAGAGCCATGAATGACGAATGACGAATGACGAATCAATGACGAATTCACTTTTTGATGCCTTCTCTCCGGCACCGCCCTGTCATTGATTACCCCGCACTTTTAAGAAGGTTCTTCGCATGCTCACGGGCACTCACGGCACTTCCACCGAGCATCCTCGCCAGCTCTTCCACGCGCTCGTCGTCCGCCACTTCGGAGATTTGAGACTTCGTGTGGCCGCCTTTGATTTCCTTCGTGACGACGAAGTGGCTCTTCGCCAGCGAGGCCACCTGCGGGAAGTGCGTGATGGCGATCACCTGATGCGTGGCACCCAGCGCCGCCATCTTGCGGCCCACCGCCTCGGC
>JBJONJ010000435.1:0-4259 GCA_046051905.1 Verrucomicrobiota bacterium | reverse complement strand
CGCAGAATCGTTGTAGCGATTGAAGCTCTGGTCTTGAAGCCAGGCGCCAGCGGTGAGCGTCCATTTGTCCGTCACACGCACCACGCTCTGATACTCGAAGAAATGGTTTCGCGAGGTGATGCGGTTGTCGAAGGGACCGAAGGGGCTTGTGTTCCCCGTGGCCACCTGGCGGAAGTTGCCCATTTGATAGGTCAGCGTCTGTGTCCAGCGCTTGGTGGTCTCCCACGTGAGGCGTGGCGAGACACTCCAGAACTCGCTCAGTGTGTTGTCATCCGGATCATTGGCAAAGATGCTGCCCGGGTTCCCCACCTCGGCCTGGTAGTAGCGCCAGTCGAGGTCGAGACGCAGCGAATCCGCGAGTTGCAGCCCCAGCGTGCCGGAGGTGTTGGTTTGCTGGAGCTGGCTGTTGATCCGCTGGCCCTGGATGTCCGTGCGCATGGCGTCGATGGACAAGTCGAGGATGCCGATGGCTCCACGCGAGGCCAGGCCTTCGCGGAAAGTGCCGTAGCTGCCGGTCTCGACGAAGATCGAGTGCTCCGGCTTCGCGAGGCCCTTGCCGCTGCGGGTGATGATATTGATCACACCGCCGATGGTTTTGCCGCCGTAAAGACTCGCCGAGGGGCCGCGGAGCACTTCGATGCGCTCCACGTTGTCGAGGCCCATCGTCTCGGGATTGAATGAGCCGGCCAGATTCATCGGAATGGGCCTGCCATTGATCAGGAAGGCCGTCTGCTGCGTGGTCGATCCTCGCAAGAAGACGCCAGCGAGCGTGCCAGGCGATCCATTATCGACAATCGCCAGGCCGGGTACCTGGCTCAGCGCCTCGGGAAGGCGGCGGTATTGGTTGTCGTCGATCTCCTGTCGGTCGATGACCGTGACGCTGCTGGCAGTGCGCCAGCGTTCTGTCTCGGTTTTGGTGGCAGTGACGACGCGTTCTGTGAGTTCGACGGCTTTTTGAGGCTCGGCAGCGGAGAGGCTGCCGAGAGTGAAAAAGAGCGCAAAGGCCCTTCCTCGCAGTTTATGGAGGTACATGTGTTTTTGGGGTTCATTGGTTCGATGAAAGCTTCGCAGAGAGATGTTCGGACTCCGGGTTTGTGCGGCTGCGCGGCGATTTGAAATTCAAGTTTTGAAATTTCAAATGCGCGAAGCGCCGCTCCTCGCCTCCGCCTTCACCAAGGATTGCTCCCGATTGGCTTTGCTCCGTGGTTTCCCACGAATGGAGGTCTGTGACCCGATACCGCAGCGCCACTGTGGCCGGTTCTCACGGCCTTCCCTGCATCTGCGAAGATAAAGAAAACGCGGGACAAGGTCCAAGCGCCGTGCATGGCTGATAAGCGCCGGTCAGAGTGCGGTCAAGCGGGCCTCGTCCTGGCCCTTGAAGGCTGCATGATCAGGCCTGTGGTCCGCTTTTCCAATTTAGCCAGGCCCGGCGGTAGGTGAAGGACATCGCCATAATGCCCGCGAAAAGAAGCATGGCGCGGCCTGGCTCCGGCACTGGAAGCAGCTTGGACTGCAAGCCTTTCGCCCCCACCCAGTCGGCGGTGGCCGGTTCCGCCGCACGTGCGACAAAAACGGCGAAAGCGAGGCAGAGAGTCCAGTAGATGAGGGGCCGTATTGGCATGGTTGGTTGGCTTGGAATTACCGGTTTGTAGCGAAAACCAAGAGGCCAAGACAATCTTTATTTTTTGAATACGAAAGAAAAATATTTCGGCCTCAGCCTCTATCGATCCAGCGGTAGGCGGACCGGGCGTTCTTCCAGAAATACCTCTCTGAGGCCTCTGGCCCCTTCGCATGGAAAAAATCGCGCACGATGCCGAACACCACGTCATAAGAGCCGCCCTTGTCGGAGACGGGCCAGTTGCTGCCGTAGATGAGGCGGTCGGGGCCGAAATGGTCCCACAGCGGTTCGAGGATGGGCAGGTAGTAGGAGGTGTCTCGCGGGGAGGCTCCCTCGGTGCCTTTTACCTGCTCGACGAGGGCGGAGACTTTCATGAAGACGTTCTTCGCCTTGGCTGCCTCCATGATGGCGGACTTCCACTCGGGGCGCAGGGCCTTGGGATCGCCGGGGGCACCGAGGTGATTGATGACGAGACGCAGGTCCGGCACTTCCGCAGCGAGTTTGGCCAGGGCGGGCAGGGCATTGGCAGGCCCATTCACATCGAGCTCCAGACCGTGAGCGGCGAGTTGTTTTGCTCCCGAGAGCACGGCGTCACGCTTGGCGGCATCAAGCAGCATGGCTCCACTCAAGCGAATGCCACGGAAGATGGGGTTTTTGGCAAAGCGTGCCAGATTGGCCGCGAAATCCGGCCCCGGATCGAGATGGCCGACGAAGCCGACGATGGATTTTTCCTTCTCCGCGAGGTCGAGGATCCACTGGTTGTCCTCCAGCCACGGACTGGCCTCGACGACCACCGTTTCGCGGCAGCCATTCGGCGCGGCGACAGCCAGCCAGTCCGCCGGAAGCACGGTGCGGTGGAGCTTCGTGCCTTTGCCCGGCCAGGGCACTCCCTGCGGTCGCGAGGGATCGTAAAAATGGGTATGCGTGTCGATGATCCGGCTGGCGGCGGGGGCTGCGGAGGCCGGGAACGGCAAGGCCGCCGCGGCGGCGGCGGTTTGGAGGAAATGGCGGCGCTTCATGCGGGTGCCTCAAACGGCCTGCCGCGGTCGAATCACACGCCAGCGGCGGCACGGGCGATCTTTTCGCAGCCCTGCACATCCAGCTTGCCGGAGGCCAGCACGGGTATCTCAGCCACGCGGATCATCTTCTTGGGGATCCACAGTGGCGGCACCCCTTTGTCGAGCAGTCGGTAACGCAGATCGAGGATCTCCTGGTGCTCCGGTCCGCCGGGCATGGCGGTGAGAAGGATGAGCGCCTCACCCCTCTCCGCATCCGGCACGCCGACGACGGCAATTTTTCGCACGGTCTCGTTTTCCAGGCCCATGGATTTCACCATGGCCTCCTCGACCGTTTCGTGAGGCACCATCTCGCCAGCGATCTTGGAGAAGCGGCTCAGACGGCCTTCGATGTAGAGGAAGCCATCCATGTCGAGGCGGCCGATGTCACCGGTGCGGAACCAACCATCCTGAATGACATCCGCGGTGCGTTTCGGGTCGTTCAGATAGCCGTCGAAGACGTTTGGTCCTTTGAACCAGATCATGCCGCTCTGATGCAGGGACTGCGGGGCGCCGCTTTCCGGGTGGGTGATGCGCAGGGCCATGCCGTGAAGGATCTGCCCCACGCTGCCCTGACGATGGCTGGGGAGCAAGACGTAGCCCTTTTGCTGCTCGCCGAGCGGCGGCGCGTCGGGCAGGTTCACATTGGACACCGGGGAGGTCTCGGTCAGCCCATAGCCCTCGAGCACTCGTTTGCCGAATTTCATTTCGATAGCTTCTGAGACCGTCGCGGGCAGTTTTTCCGCCCCGGTGACGACGAGTTTGAGAGACGCAAGCTGCTCGCGATTCACGCCGCGCAGGTAGCCACGGAGGAAGGTCGGCGTGGAGATCATCAGGCTGACGCGATGTTTTTCGATCAGCTCGGCCAGTTTTTTGACTTCGAGCGGGGAAGGGTAGGTCACGAGGTGCAGCCCGTAGATGAGCGGATACCACAGCGTGACGGTGCAGCCAAAGCTGTGGAAGAGCGGCAGGCAGCCGAGGATGCTGTCCGAGCGGTCGAGGCCGAGGCGGTTGCCAAACTGGGCCACATTCGCCATCAGATTGCGATGGGTGAGAGCCACGCCTTTCGGCTCTCCGGAGCTGCCGCTGGTGAAGAGCAGCGTGGCCTCGGTACGGCCGCCTTTTTTTGGAATGCCAAGGAGGAAGGACAGCAGCGCGGCGGGCAGCAGCTTGCTCAACAACAGCGAGATAGCGATGGAGACCTTCATCTTTGGCAAGATGCGCTCAATGAGGATGAGTTGCTTCATCGGCGGCCACGGGAAGCTCTGCATCTTTCGCACAAAGATGTCCGCGGTGAGGAAGCGGTCGATCTCGCCGCGGCGGATGGCACTGTCGATGGCGGCGCGGCCGGCAGTGAAGTTGAGGTTCACTGGCACCTTGCCGGCGAAGAGGACGGCGAGATTGCAAATGAGCCCGCCAATGCCTGGCGGCAGAATGACGGCCACGCGGCTCTTTTTCGTCTCACGACGCACAACACGAGACAGGGCGAGCGCCGCCGCCAGCACCTTGTCGTAGCGCAGCGTCTTATCATCCTTGCCATCGACGATGTAGTGGCTGCCACCATGTTTTTTCAAGCCGAGCAGCAC
>JBJONJ010000434.1:0-11080 GCA_046051905.1 Verrucomicrobiota bacterium | reverse complement strand
GTTGCAGTCCCAACGGGTGCCAGCGGTGGTGATTGAGCTTCTCACCGACTCGCCGCACCGTGGAAAATTGAAGCCCTTGGCTTCGCTCATCGGTTCCCGGCCGATGTTCACGCCTGGGCTGATGCGGTTGGCACGCTGGATGGCGGAGTATTACATGGTCGCGCCGCATCAGGTGCTGAGGACGATGCTGCCCCAGGTGGTGCGGGACCGGCCGGAGACTTTTATCATGGACAGCCGCCTGCATTTGAAGGCGATGCCGCCGCCAGAGACCTTGGAAAAGATGCGCAAGGCCGCTCCGATGCAGATCCGCCTGCTGGAAATGATCCAAGCGGCGGGGGGCGAAGCGGCCATGAGCACGCTCAGGAGGGAATTGCCAAGAGCGGCCGCCATTTTGAAGCCGCTGCTGAAGGCTGGGTGGCTGACTCGCAGCGAGGCCCGCATGGAGCGCGATCCCTTTCAAGACGAGGAATTCATGCCTTCGGCGCCCCTTGCGCTCACGGCGGAGCAGCAGGAGGCCGCCAACGCCGTCTTCAAAGCCCTCGAAAAGCCTGCCGAGGCACGCCCCGTGCTGCTGCATGGCGTGACCGGCAGCGGCAAAACCGAGGTGTATCTGCAAACCATCGCCCGTGTGTTGGAAGAGGGACTGACAGCGCTCGTGCTGGTGCCGGAGATCAGCCTCACGCCGCAGACCATTGAGCGGTTCAAGGCACGCTTTTCAGAACGTAAGGAGCGCGTGGCCGTGCTGCACAGCCATCTGAGCGATGGCGAGCGCCACGACGAATGGTTCAAAGTGCAGGAAGGCCGGGCCGATATCGTCATCGGTGCCCGCAGTGCCATTTTCGCCCCTTTGGAGCGGCTGGGCATTATCATCGTCGATGAGGAGCACGAGCCTTCCTATAAGCAGGATGAGACTCCCCGCTACCATGCCCGGGACCTAGCGGTTGTGAGAGCCAAGCTCGAGAAGTGCGTCGTGCTGCTCGGCAGTGCCACTCCCGCCCTCGAATCCTTCGAAAATGCCGCTCGTGGCAAATACGAGCTGCTGCGCCTCACCCGCCGCACTGATGGCAAAAAGCTGCCGTATATCCGCATCGTGGATATGCGGCTCGAGCGGCGCAAAGGCACCGCCGTGGCTCCGCAGCATGCCAGCATGGTCTCGGCCAGGCTGCATGCCGCCATCACTTCCCGGCTCGAAAAGAAGGAGCAGATCATCCTCTTCCTAAACCGCCGGGGATTTAACACCGCGCTGAGCTGCACCGCCTGCGGGGAGACGGTCCAGTGCCAAGAGTGCAGCGTCCCAATGACGCTTCACAAAGCAGAGCACCGTCTCGTCTGCCACGTTTGCGGGGCACGCCGCCTGCCCCCTTCGAAGTGCCCCTCGTGCTCAGATCCCGCCATCAAGTTCGCCGGTTTTGGCACCGAACGCGTCGAGGAGGCCATCCGCTCTCTCTTCCCGCAGGCCCGCATCGCCCGGGTGGACACGGACACCATTCAGCGAAAAAACCAGCTCCGCGACATGTTGCGGGATTTTCGGGCGCAAAAACTCGATCTCCTCATCGGCACGCAAATGATCGCCAAAGGTCTCGACTTCCCGAATGTCACCCTTGTCGGCGTGCTGAATGCAGATATCGCCCTCAATCTGCCGGATTTTCGAGCTGCCGAGCGCACTTTCCAGCTTCTCGTCCAA
The DNA here is from genome assembly GCA_046051905.1 of Verrucomicrobiota bacterium. Lineage (GTDB taxonomy): Bacteria > Verrucomicrobiota > Verrucomicrobiia > Verrucomicrobiales > Verrucomicrobiaceae > Prosthecobacter. The sequence goes on along the minus strand of JBJONJ010000434.1, from coordinate 9,396 downwards.
GTGGCCGGCCGCGCCGGACGGGGCGAGATCATGGGAGAGGTCATGGTGCAAACCCACGCGCCGCACACGCCCGCCGTGCAATTTGCCCGGCACAACGATTATGAAGGTTTTGCCCAGCAGGAGCTGGAGCATCGGCAGGCCTTTCGCTATCCGCCCTTCACCCACGTCGTGCTCATCAGCGCCCGGGGAAAGCACCAGGCGAGGGCTGAGTTCGCGCTTCAGACCCTCCATCGGCGTCTGGCAGAGAGCCTGCCGGAAGGAACGCTGATGGGTGAGCCCAGCCCAAGCGCGCTCGCCAAGGCCCATGGCCAGTTTCGCTTCCAGCTCCTCCTGCGTGCCGACAAAATCCGGGTCCTCACCCGCCACATTCACCAGGTCGTCGCGTCCACGAGCCTTCCTGAGGATGTCATCGTCGTGTGGGACGTGGACCCTGTGTCTCTCCTGTGAGCGGCTCCATCTTCCACCGCATGCAAAATCAGCATCCAAGCGATCCGGGTGTGGAGGCAGTGTGGGGAATCTCAAACAAGCACAGGGAAATCGTGGCAAAGAGTCAGTGCCCCTTGGCTTTTTTGGAGTCAGACCTTTTGAGAACCGTTCTAGGCCAAACTTTTTGACCGCAGGTGAGGCTGGCTGCCACAACCGAAGTGCTGCAAACATTCATCAACGAGCAGAAAGGCCCATGTAGAGCTCTTCCAGCGTGCGGCGGTGCGGCTGCCAGCTCCGCACCTGCACGCCGCCCTGCACGAGAGCGGCCACGAGCTCATGAGGCTCCATGTTCAGCGGCACCTCGACGATGCCCTGTTTGTCCATCTTGGCACCGGCGCGGTCCATCAGCTCGCGGGCGAGGCCCAGGTCGTTCGTTTCGAGCTGAAACATGCGCCGCGTTTTTTCCTGCGAGGGCACGGTGCCTTCGAAGACTTTTTTGCCCTCCTTGATGATGACGCAGCGGTCGCACATCTGCTCGACCTCGCCGAGGAGATGGGAATTGAGCATGATGGTGAGGCCGTGATGCTGGCGCAGATGCAGAATGAGCTCGCGAAACTCGCGGATGCCCTCGGGGTCGAGGCCGTCGGTGGGCTCGTCGAGCAGCAGCATCTTGGGCTGCGGAAGAAGAGCCTGCGCGAGGGCGAGGCGCTGGCGCATGCCATGGCTGTAGGTGGCGGTTTTTTGCTGGATGGCACGGGTGAGGTTCACCATCTGCACCACGCGTTTCACCTCCGCCTCATCCCACCAGCCGGAGAGGGAGCAGAAGACGCGGAGATTCTGCCAGCCACTGAGGTAGTCGTAAAAATGCGCGGCCTCGTAGATGGCACCGATCTGGCGGAGGGCGGATGAGCGGTCCTTTTGCACGCTGCGGCCGCCGATGCGCACCTCTCCCACATCCGGGCGGACCATGCCGAGGGTGATGCCCATGAGGGTGCTCTTGCCGGCGCCGTTGTGACCGAGCAGGCCGAGGATTTCGCCTTCTTTGACCTCAAAGCTCACATCATCCAGCGCTAGGCGTCCGGTGGGCCAGCGCTTGGTGAGGTGTTTGACTTCGAGGAGGGCCATGAGAGGGCAGATGGTGAAGGATTCGCACGAATCCGCCAGCGGATTGCATGCCGTTGGGTCTTTTGGGGCGAAAAACGCATTTGCCCTGCCCCTCGCCAGCATGCATCACTGCGCAGGCTTTCCGCCGTCTGTTTTTTCTCCCGCACCGCCCGCCATGCAGTTCTACTTCCCCACGTCCCTGAACCTCGGCCAAGAACACAGCGAAGGCTTCCATCAGGAGCTCCTCCGCGGTCTCACGCACAAGCTGAACAACCTCCTCGCGGTCATCCAAGGCTTCAGCAGCCTCATTTTGATGACGGAGGACCTCGACCCGAGCGTCGCGGAAAACATGCAGCACATCCGCGAGGCCAGCGTGGGCGTTACAAACCTCAGCGAGCGCATTCGCGCCGCAGGCGGCTGTGCGAAGCTGAGCCCGCAGGCCCTCAATTTGAACGAGTACCTCGGCCTCATCGAAGGCAGTGTGATGCAGCCTTTCCAAAAAGCCGGCGTGCAGCTCGAAGCCGATGTGCAGCAGGGCCTCCCTCCTGTCTTGGTGGACTCCAGCAAATTTAAGGAACTTCTCCTCGAACTGCTGAAGAATGCTGCCGAGGCCGCTCAGAAAGGCGGTGGACGTTGCGCATTGAAAATCTGCGGCCCGGGCGTCATCACTCCGGCCGAGCAGCGCCGCGTGGACATCTTGGTGAGCAACACCGGCTCGCAAATCCCGCCGGAGAAGATGCAGGAAGTTTTCCGCCCGTTTCACGGCTCGAAGAACAGCAATCACCTCGGCCTCGGTCTCACCATCGCGGCCATGCTCAGCCACCAGATGAGCATCCAGCTCGGCGTGGCCTCCGAGAACAACACGACGACTTTCTGGCTGAGCTGCCCCACGGCTTGATCGGTCGTGCTTTGAGCATCCGGCGCGACTTGAGTGTCAATCACGCCTGATTTCTTCGCCATCATTTCGCGCCAATGCCGCGCTGGACGCCCCGGCGTCCGTCCCGGAACATGCGCGGCATTCATCCCCGGAGGCCTTCGCTCATGAAACGCACGTCGATCCTCATCCTCGCCGCTCTCGCGGCCCTCACCGTCACCGCCGCGGCCGACACCATTACCACGCTGCGCGGCAAAACCTTCCGCGACTGCAAAATCGCCCAGGTGCACCCGGACGGCATTTCCTTCACGCATCGTGCCGGTGCCGCCAAAATCCTTTTCACCGACCTGCCAGCGTCGCTGCGTGAGAAGTATGGCTACGACCCCAAAGAGGCAGCCGCCTACTCGAAGAAAATCGTCGAGCAAAGGAAGGAACGTGAAAAGCGCACGCAGGAATTCCTCGCCCGCGAGCAGGAGGCCATCGAAGCGGCCAATTTTGCCAACGTCATGCGCACCAGGCAGGCGCAGACGCAGATGATGCTCGAGCAGCAGGCCGCGAACAACAACCTCAGCTACCCCTTTGGCCCCGCCGCCTACTTCAACGGCCTCCAGGGCGTGGTGGTGAACCCGATCCATGGCCCAGTCGTGAACGGTCACGCCTACCGCGTGTGTTCCTGGGATGGTGTTGGCATCGCGCCGATCGTTCCGGGTAGCGACGGCACCTACGTCCCACCCAGCAGCGGCTATGCTTGGTATCCGCCGGTGTATCCTTCGCTCGGCTACGCCCGTCCCGGCTACCAAATCAACGGCAGCTTTAACATCGGCCGCAATATACGCGTCGGCGTGGGCCTCGGCAACGTCCCCGGACTCGGCCCGAATTTCGTCGCACCTCCGGCTCCGACGATCGGCACGCCCGGCAGCGCCACGATCACCATCAGCCGGTGATCGCGAAGAAAGTGCGAAAGACAAATCAATGCGCGGTGGCCTTCTCGGAACCGAGGCCCGTATGCGCACGGACCTTCAGTTCGGCGAACTTGGCCTCAGCAGCCTCGTCACGAGCGGTGCAGATGGCTCCCAGGTAAGCGGCCAGGAAACCCAGCGGGATGCTCACAATGCCCGGATTTTCGAGCGGGAAGATGGCACCGGCCTTGCCGAACATGCCGTTCGGGCTCAGCAGGATCAGCACGATCGATGAAATCAGGCCCACGCTAAGGCCGGCAACGGCTCCCGTCGTATTGAAGCGCTTCCAGAACACGCTCAGCACGATCACCGGCAGGTTCGCCGAGGCTGCAACGGCGAAGGCGAGGCCGACGAGGAAGGCGGCGTTCACACTGGGGCCGAGGTAGATGGCGATGCCGATGCTGACCGCGCCGACGCAGAAGGCGGTGATACGCGCCACCTTCACTTCCTGACCGGGACGGTTTTCTTTGCCGTGATGGAGCACGTTCGAATAAAAGTCGTGCGCAAAGCTGGCGCTGGCGCTCATCGTGAGGCCAGCCACCACCGCGAGGATCGTGGCAAAGGCCACCGCGCTGATGAAGGCAAAGAACAGCTCGCCGCCGAGCACTTGAGCCAGGATGGGAGCTACCATGTTCGTGTCCGGTTTGCCATCGGCGGTCAGGATAAGCGACTTCTTCAAGATCGTGGCGGCTCCAAAGCCGAAGAAGGTCGTCATGATGTAGAAAAGGCCGATGATCGCCATCGCCCACACGACACTGGAACGCGCGGTCTTCGCATCCGGCACGGTGTAGAAGCGCACGAGGATGTGCGGCAGCCCCGCCGTGCCGAGCACGAGGCCCAGACCGAGCGAAACGAGGTCCAGCGGGCCCCACGGGCCAGCGACGGCCACACCATACTTCAGGCCGGGCTCGAGCAGGTTCTTCGGCTCGGCGGTTCCGGCGTAGTCCGCTTTCGAAACGGCCTCAAAGAAGGCCGCGAAGCTGTAATTGTGATATTTGAGCACCAGGTAGCTCAGCAGCATCGCGCCTGCCATGAGCAGCAGCGCCTTGATGATCTGCACCCACGTCGTGGCCAGCATGCCGCCGAAGACCACATACACCAGCATCAGCACGCCCACACCGATCACCGCCGGGGCGAACTGAAGACCGATGAGCTTCTGGATGATCACGCCCGCGCCAACCATCTGCGCAATCATGTAGAAAGTGGAAACGGTCAGCGTGCTGAGCGAGGCGAGCGCCCGCACCGGGCGGGGCTTCAGGCGGTAGGCCAGCAGATCGGCCATGGTGTACTTGCCCGCGTTGCGCAGCGGTTCGGCGACCACGAGCAGCACGGTGATGTAGGCCACCAGGAAGCCGACGGAATACATGAAGCCATCGTAGCCGCTGAAGCAGATCATGCCCGAAATGCCGAGGAAGCTCGCCGCGCTCATGTAGTCACCCGCCACCGCGAGGCCGTTCTGCCAGCCGGTGATGCTGCGCCCGGCGGCGAAGTAGGCGCTGGCACCGGTGTTTTTCTTCGCCGCCCAGAAGGTGATGAGCAGCGTGAGCGCCACGAAGGCGAGGAACATGATGAGAGGGACGGACATGGCGGAATAAAAAGACGAATGACGAAATCAGAATGACGAACGGAGAGCCGATCAATGCCCGTGGATGACGGCCGCGGCTTCCTTGTCCCATTTCGCGGCGACACGGACGTAGATGAAGGCCACGATCCAGGCCATGAAGAACTGCGAGAGGGCGAAGACATAGGCGATGTTCACCTTGCCCCAGACGGGCCTCTTCATGAGATCCGGCCAGTAGCCCACGAGCACCGGCAGAGCCAGGTAGTAGGCGAGGAAGAAGATCGTGGCGGTGATGATGAACTTCGCTTTCCGGCCCAGAAGGCTCTGGAAGGCGGGTTTGGCCTCGATTTCGGCCCAGTTCACGGTGGATTTTTCGCTCATAAGGGGCGCGAGGTTAGGGATTGGCCCCCGGTTTGGCAAGGGAAGCTTCGCCGGGCGGCTCGCATTGACTTTCAAGGCCACGACGGCAGCCTCGGGAAGCATGTTTCGCCTTGTTTTGATCCTCCTCGCCCTCGGATTCGCCTCCGTGAGGTCACGGGCGCATTCGGTCCATGAATCGAACGGCGAGATGGAATGGAACGTGGTCACACGAAAGCTCGAAGTGAGCCTCACGGTGTTTGTGAACGACCTCGAGCAGGCCCTCATCCGCCACACGCAGAAAGAACTGCGCTTTGAGAAAACACCCGCGGAGCTGCTCGATGCGCAGATCCGGCGTTACCTGGAGCAAACCTTCGTCGTCATGGATGCCGGCGGCCAAAAAGCCGCGCTGAGCTGGCTCGGGCGTGAGCTGGATGATGACACGCAAAAGACCGACGAACCGACTGTGACGCTGTTTTTTGAGGTGAGCCTGCCCAAAGGCCTGACAGGCAGCACGCTGCAACTGACGCTGTTTTCCGAGCTTTTCGCCGATCAGCTTCACTTGATGCTGTTCCGCCATGGTGGGCAAAAATCGGCGTGGCAGCTCAAGAAGGGCGATGACACGCGAAAGCTCGACGCCGCGCCGTGAGGCTTGCCTCATCCATGGCCGAGAGCTACTCGTTGCGCCGCCGCAACCACGCCGGCCCGTCATGAGCGTCAGCCACCCTCCTTTCAAAGAGCCGCGCATCCAGCAGTTCCGCGCCCTCATCCACATCGCCCGTCATGGCAGCTTTGTGAATGCTGGCGATGCCGTCGGCATGGCCCGTTCCTCGATCTGGCGACAGATCCGGGCACTGGAACAGGACACCGGCAGCAAGCTGATCGAGGTGCAGGGCCGCAAGGTGCGCGTCACGCCTGATGGCGCCCTCCTCGCGGAGATCGTGGAGCCGATGATCGAGGACTTTGAGAAGGTCATCCCCGAGTTTTCCCGGCGGAAGGACGAAGCACGCCGCACCCTGCGCATCGCCGCGCCGCCCCAGGTGCTCGCTCACGAGCTGCCGCACGCCCTCGGCGAGATGCGCCGTCGTCACCCCGATGTGCGGATCATCATCACCAGCGTCACCTCCGGCACCGCCATCGAGCAGCTGCTGCATGATGAGGCGGATGTCGCGCTCGTCGGCCACATGGACCGCCTCAGCACGGAGGCTGGCAAGCTGAACGCGGTGCCCATGACCAGCTTTCCCATCATGGCGCTGCTCCCGCCCAGGCATCCTCTCAACGGCAAAAAGCGCCTCACCCTCCAAGACGTCGCCTCGCAGCCCCTGCTGCTGCCCCCGCAGCGCTCCAGCTCGCGACCGCAGATCGACGCCGTGTTTTCCAAGCACGGCCTGCTCACCGGACTCAATGTCACGCTCGAGGCCAATGTCTTCAACGTCGTCATCCCCTATGTCCTGCTCGGTTTTGGCACCGCCATCCTCGGCGCCAGCCGGAACTACATCCAGGGCGAGTTGAAAGGCATGGCCAAACGAGGCGAGCTGGGCCTCTGCGACCTCTCCCATCTCTTCGGCGACGAAAAAGTCTTCTTCGCCACCCGCCCCACCCGCGTCCGCCAGCCCCACATCGACGACCTGAGGCGGTTGTTATGCGGGCGATGAGGACGGGCCTTCAGGCAACGGGACCGGTGCATCAAAAGTCTCGCGCAGGCCAAAAACCACTTTCCGCCCATTCGTCATTCGTCATTCTGACCCTTCGTCATTCCCATTCCACATGCCCAAGTACATCCTCACCATCGGCCTTGAAGTCCACGCGCAGCTCACCACGCGCTCCAAGATGTTCTGCGCCTGCCCGGTCGAGTATGGCGCGGAGCCGAACACGCACACCTGCCCCACCTGCCTCGGCCTGCCGGGTGCTTTGCCGGTGCTGAACAAGGCCGCCATCGAAAAGACGCTGCTCACCGGTCTCATGCTCGGCTGCGCCACCCCGCCCGTCGTGAAGTGGGACCGCAAAAACTACTTCTACCCGGACATGCCGAAGAACTACCAGATCACCCAGTTTGATCTGCCATTGTGCCTCGGTGGCGGCGTCCCGCTCTACGACTTCGCTTATCCCAAAGACGCGCAGAAGACCATCGCGAACCCCGGCAAGGTCGTAAAGCTCACCCGCATCCATTTGGAGGAGGACGTGGCCAAATCCACGCACCACGACCGCTTCACCACCATCGACTTCAACCGCGCCGGCACGCCGCTGATGGAAATCGTCAGTGATCCCGATCTCGAGAGCGCCGAGGAAGTGGTGGCCTATCTCGGCAGCCTGCGGCAGATCCTTCTCTACGGGGGCGTCAGCGATGCCGACATGGAAAAAGGCCAGATGCGCTGCGACGTGAACATCTCCGTCCGCCCCGAAGGCACGACCGAACTCGGCGCCAAGATCGAGCTCAAGAACATCAACTCGATGTCCGCCATCCGCCGCGCCATCAAGTTCGAGACCGAGCGCCAGATCGACTGCCTCGAGCGCGGCGAAAAGCTCATCCAAAGCACCCGCCGCTGGGACGATGACCGCGGCGAGACCACGCTCATGCGCACGAAGGAAGACGCGCACGACTACCGCTACTTCCCCGATCCCGATTTGCTTCCGCTGCACACCGCCGACCTGCTCGCCAGCGTCAAACCGCACGTCCCCGAGCTGCCGCATGAAAAACGCGCCCGCTTTGAACGCGACTACGGCTGCTCCGCCTACGACGCCAGCGTGCTCAGCAGTGAGCAATCCCTCGCCGCTTGGTATGAAGCCGCCGTTGCCGCTGACAAGGCCGTTCCTGCCAAAAAGATCGCCAACTGGGTGCTCAACGACCTCCTCGGTGCTCTCAACGACCGCAGCCTCAGCATCACCGAGTGCCCGCTCGCACCCGCAGCGCTCAGCGGTCTCGTTTCCACCGTCGAAGCCGGCAAAATTAGCAACAACCAAGCGAAGGAAGTCTTCGCCGAGATGCTCGACACCGGCAAACCCGCCGCCGACATCATCAAAGCCAAAGGCTTTGAGCAAGTCAGCGACACCGGCGCTCTGGAGGCCATCGTCGAGCAAATCCTCGCCGCGAATCCCGACAAAGTCGCCGAGGTCAAAGGCGGCAACGACAAAGCCATGAACTGGTTCACCGGCCAGGCCATGAAAGCCAGCCAGGGCAAAGCCAATCCGAAGATGGTCACCGAGATCGTGCGGAAGAAGGTGCTGGGTTGATTCAAGAATCAGCCCCATGAACTGGACACAGCTCATTCGAGATCACCATCAGCGCCATCACCCGCACGGGCATACGAAGCTCATTCTTCGAGATGGAGCATCTGATGCCGAACTCGATGATTTGAGTGCCAAGATGGGTTTCCAGTTGCCCGAGGAATTTCGGGAACTTTATCGAACACACAACGGATTCGGCACTCCGTCGAGCGATGGGCCGAACGCGGTGAGCTGGTTTTTTCTTCCGCTCTCGTTGATCGAAGAGAAAACAAAAGATGCCACCAGTTGGATTCAGGAAACGCATCCTGAGATCGCTCGGAACTTCTTTGTTTTCATGGATTATCGATGCGGCGACTACAGTGGTTATTTCAGAGGTGAAGCCGATCAGAATGCTCCCGTCATCCGCACCTTCGAGCACGAACTCTATGAATTCGATGCCAGCCAGCCAGCTGAAGATTTTTTCAGCTATTCGTGGGCCGGCTTGAGTGAAATTCTGGAGGCGTAACAACCCGCGGCAGCGTCGTGGAGTGCGGTGGCAGAGGGGCAAGGCGCAGCCTTTGCCCCGGCGACACCGCTGTCGCAACGCTCGAAAGACCTACGCCATCCCCGCTCCCCAAGGCTCGATCTGCTTCAACTGCTTCGCTTCGAGCTTCGCGTAAACGTCGGGCAGATCGAAGTGACGCAGCGCGTCGGTGAGCATGGTGGCGTAGGGCCACTGCTGGTCGGCGTTCATCGCGAGATCGTGGAAGGAGGTGAGCGCGTGTTTCAGCGTCACGCGGGTGATTTGAGGCGAAAGCAGCGCGGCGAAGGCGGCGGGTAGCGCGCCCCAGCCGTTGGCGACGACGTGGATGTCGCTGTGACCGGCTTCGGCGAGGACTTGGGCCACGCGG
>JBJONJ010000433.1:0-7570 GCA_046051905.1 Verrucomicrobiota bacterium | reverse complement strand
AGGAGTTTTTTTACTTCATGCTGGTGAGCGTCATTGGATTCATCGCGGGGCTGGCTGCCGGACCGTTTTTGATTCACAAATACGGCATCCACTCCGTCGTGGCGCAGGGCATTCTCGTGATTGTCTCTGTGCTGGTGAATTTCTTCTGCCGGAAGTTCTTCGTCTTCAAAAGCTGAGCCATCATGCTGCACGTCGTGCTTTTCCAGCCGGAGATCCCGCACAACACCGGTGCGATCGGCCGCCTGTGCCTCGCCACCGGCGCACGGCTGCATTTGATCCACCCGCTGGGCTTCAGCCTGGAGGACAAATACCTCAAACGCACCGGGCTCGATTACTGGCAGCACGTCGATGTGCGGGAATACGACGACTGGGAGGCCTTTCGGGCCGCGATGCCCTCAGCGAGTGCCATCTTCTTCGTCGAATGCGGTGGCGAGACGGATTACTGGGCCACCGATTTCACCGAAGAGGACGTTTTTCTCGTCTTCGGTCCGGAGACACGCAGCATCCCGCCCTCCTTGCTCGAAAACGAACGCTGGCTGCGCATTCCCATGCGGGAAGGCGGCACACGCAGCCTGAATCTAGCCACCGCGGCCGCCATCGTGATGTACGAAGCCGTGCGACAGCGGGCACTCGCGGGCATCGTGTCTTGACGCACGCGGCCATCTGCCGACTCTCGCCCCTCTTTTTTCCCATGAGCCAAAACGCCGCGCCCCTCATCGCCACCGACGTGCATCGCACCTACCATCTGGCGGGACATGATCTGCTGGTGCTTCGTGGCGTGAATCTGGAGGTTAAAGCAGGTGAGAAAGTTTTCCTCTGCGGCCAGTCCGGCGCGGGGAAAACCACGCTGCTTTACGTCCTGGGCGGCCTGGAGCAGCCAACCTCAGGTGATGTGCTGGTGCATGGCCGCTCGCTCTACAAATCCCCTGCCGCCGAACGAGCACGGATGCGCAATCAGGTGATGAGCTTCGTCTTCCAGCACTACTTTCTGCTGCCCGAGCTCACCGCTCTCGAAAACGTCACCCTGCCTGCGATGATCGGCGGCCGGAAGGCTGAGGATCGCGCCCGCGAGCTGCTTTCCAAGGTTGGCCTCGCCGAGCGGCTGCATCATTTGCCCACCGAGCTCTCCGGCGGCGAGCAGCAGCGCGTCGCGATTGCCCGCGCCCTCATCAACGACCCAGGCATCATCTATGCCGACGAGCCCACCGGGAACCTCGATGCCAGCACCGGCACCGGTGTCATCGACATGCTGATGCAGGTGGTCGATGAGGCACAAAAAACTCTCATTGTGGTCACCCACGACCGCCAGCTCGCCACCCGCGGTGACCGCCGCCTCATCCTCAAGGATGGGAAACTGGAGGATGCCTGACCACTTCGGTGTTGAACGTTTCAGTTTGAACGTTGAACGTCAGGCCCGATGCCTCCGGAAGACTGCCCACCCCCCACTGAGCCCGCCACGAACGGACGGTCGCCGCAGCAGCGCAAAGGCGGCTGCATCGGGTCCGTCACGAAGTTCCTATTCTTTTCCGTGCTGCTCGTGGCGCTGCTGCTGCCGTTCACGCCCTTCGCCGGAAAGATCAAACGCGGCATTCAGCAGATCGTCGAATCCGCCCGCAGCACGAAGGAGCGGATCATCACCCGCGAGGTGCCGAAGGAGATTGTCAAAGAGGTGCCGGTGATCAAGGAAATCATCAAGGAGGTGCAGCCACCGCTGCCGGATAAATACATCCCTCGCAAGGATGTCGACGTCGCCACGCTTTTCAACGGCATCACCGTCAAAACGAACCTCATCACCGAGGAAGGCAGCTTTGCCAGCCTTGAGCGCCTCGATCCCGAGGCCTACAAAGCCGAGTTCCAGCTCTCCATCCGAGTGCCGAAGGCCAATCAAACGCTGCCCGAGCTGGCCCGCATCAATCCCAACCTTCCCAAGATTCTCCCCGGCCTCGAAACCATGCTCGCCACCGCCAAAGTGAGCGGCTTCTACCACAAGCTCTACCAGAGCAAGACCAGCCGCGTGCAGAATGATCTCACCCGCCTCAACAAGATCCTCGACCGGCACAACTACTACGATTGCGAGACCATCCTCGAACTCACCCACCCCGCCACGCAGCGCCGGGCCCTGCTCGTCCAGAGCGAGATGGATGTCGTGGCCGATGGCTCCGATGGCGACCGCCTGCCCACGCTCGATGAGTACATCTACATGTCCGACTTCTACCAGCCCAGCACCAGCTACGCCTGGCCCAAGGTCACCGCTACGCCGAACCCGCTCGTCGCCCGCTGGGAGGAGCGGCTCAAAAAGGCGAAAGACGAATTTGCCGTCAAAGGCCTCTCCGCCGCCCGCAACCGCGAGCTGAACGCCCTCATCCAAGAACTCACCGTGCAAATCAGCGAGATGAAGGCCCGCAGCTTCCTCATTGCCGAAAAAGATCCGTTCGTCGTCATCTCGCTACTCTTTCGCGGTTACGCCGATCAAAACAAACACACCCCGCAGATCGGCGACTACGCCTGCGTCATTCATGGGGGCAAAATCTATCCCGCCATCTGCGGTGATTACGGGCCCAGCTTCAAAATGGGCGAGGCCTCCCTGCTCATGTCGAGGACCATCAATCCCAAATCCACGCCCTACCGTCGCGGTGAGGACGATTTGAAGGTCACTTACCTCTTTTTCCCCGGCACCGCCGAAAAGCCCAACACCGCCCCGAACCTCGTCAAATGGCGTGAACGCTGCCTCCAGCTCGTCGGCGACCTCGGCGGCATCGGCCCCGGCTTTGAACTCCACACCTGGGAAGATCCATTCAAAAAGCCCGAAGATCCTGCGGCCGCACCCGCTGCCGCTCCTGGAACCACACCAGCCTCCACGACCGCTGGCTCCACCCCGCCTTCGCCTGTCTCCGAGTCCTCATCTGATGCCACCAAGGCCGAAAACACAAAAGCCGAGCCACCGAAAAGCGAGGTGAAGAAGGCTTCGTCGGCCACGAAGTCGAAGTGAGGCTTTTTGAGTTTTCTCTCAAACCGCCAGCTCCGCGAGCAGTGCTTGATTCAAACGCACGCCAGCCTCGAAGTTCTCGATGGGGAAATTTTCGTTCGGCGCATGCGCCTGGCAATCCGGCAGAGCAAGACCGAGCAGGAGCGTATCCGCTCCGAGCACGTCTTTGAAGGCCTGCACGATGGGGATGCTGCCGCCTTCGCGGATGAGGGCGAGGTTTTGACCGGGGAAAGCCTTCTTCAAAGCCCGCTGCGCCGCTTGGCCGATGGTCGAGTGCGGGTCCATTAGGTAGGGCATACCAGTGTGGCCGGGTTTGATCTCCAGGCGCACGCCGGGAGGCGTGTGAGCCTTCAGATGGGCAGAGACGAGCTCAAGGATGCGGTCTGGGTTTTGATCCGGCACGAGGCGGCAGGAGAGCTTCACAAAGGCTTCGCGGCCGATGACGGTCTTCGAGCCTTCGCCTTGGTAACCGCCGCCGATGCCATTCACCTCAATGGTGGGGCGTGCCCAGCGGCGTTCACGTTCGGTATAGCCCGGCTCGCCGAAGAGGGAAGGGGATCCCGTGAGTTCCAGCGTCTCCGCATCGCCATTACCGAGGGCAGCCCAGGCCTCGCGTTCCCAGTTTTGAATGTCACGCACGCCATCGTAAAAGCCCTTCACGGCCACGCGACCTTCCACATCGTGCAGCGTGGCCGTCAGGCGGGCCATGGCGGTCACAGGATTGGCGATGGCTCCACCGAAGATGCCGCTGTGAAGGTCAATCGAAGGTCCGTGAACTCGCGCTTCGAGGCAGGCGATGCCGCGCAAACCGTAAGTGAAGGTGCCGATGCCGGGAGCGACCATGCCCGTATCGGAAATAGCCACGAGATCGCACTTCAGATCTGCCGCATGCTGCTGAAGGAAAGGCTTCAAATTCGGGCTGCCGATCTCCTCTTCGCCTTCAAAGAGCACCGTGAGGTTCACCGGCAGGTCGGCATGCTTCGCAAGCGTTTCGGCGAGCCCCTGAACATGCGCCATGAGCTGGCCTTTGTTGTCCGTGGCACCGCGGCAGTAGATACGCCCGTCGCGGATGGTCGGCTCAAAGGCGGGGGACTTCCACTCGTGCAGCGGCTCGGCCGGTTGCACGTCGTAGTGACCGTAAAGCAGCACCGTGCGGCGACCGGCCACATGCTTGTTCTTCGCCAGCAGCACCGGATGCCCCGGCGTCTCGTGCAGGTCCGCCGTGAGGCCCATGCCGCGCAGCTTGGCTTGCAGCCACTCGGCGCAGGCACGCACATCGGCACGGAGGGTGGAATCAGTCGAAACGGAGGGGAAACGCAGGCAGGTGAGGAGGTCGTCGAGGCCGGGGGGATTCATGCGGATATGCTAAAAGTTGTCCAGTTGCTGTGCAACTGGAGCCTTGAATCCAGTTGCACTGGAACTCGAAAACCCGGAAGAATGCCGCCCCTTTTCCGAAGCCCATGCGTTACTTCTCCACTCGCGGCCAGACGCCGCTGCACACCTTCTCCGAAGCCGTTGAAGCCGGTCTCGCGCCTGATGGCGGCCTGTTCTTGCCGGAAAGCCTGCCCAGCATCGCCGGGAAGCTCGCGGAGTGGTCCACGCTCAGCTACCCGCAGCTTGCGGCGGAGTTCTTCACGCTCTTCGCTCCCGAAATCCCGAAGGACGAATGGCACCAGCTCGCCGCCGAGGCTTATCGCCGCTTTGAATCGCCCGATGTGGCCCCTTTGAAGAAGATCACCGACAAGACCTACATCCTCGAACTCTTCCACGGCCCCACGCTCGCCTTTAAAGACTTCGCCCTCCAGCTCCTCGGCCTGCTCTACAAACGCCAGACCAGACTCAGCGGCAAAAAGCTCTGCGTGCTCGGCGCCACCTCCGGCGATACCGGCAGCGCCGCCATCCACGGCTGCATGGGCCAGGACGGCATCCAAATCTTCATCCTGTATCCCAACGGCCGCGTCTCACCTCTTCAGGAGCGCCAGATGGCCTGCACCGGCGCGGACAATGTCTTCGCCATCCCCGTGCCAGGCACCTTTGACGATGCGCAGCGTGTGGTGAAGGACTGCTTTGGCGATGCCGCCTTTGCCAGCGAGGTGAATCTCTCCGCGGTGAACTCCATCAACATCGCCCGCATCCTCGCCCAATGCGTTTATTACATCTGGGCCGTGCTGCGTCTGCCAGAGAAAGACCGCGCCACCTGCGAGTTCGTCGTGCCCACGGGGAATTTTGGCAATGTGCTCGCCGGCTGGCTCGCTCAGCGCATGGGCCTTCCTTGCGGCACCTTCCGCGTGGCCACGAATCAGAACGACATCCTCCACCACTTCTTCACCACCGGCGAATACCGTCAGGGCGAGGTTCACCCCAGCCACGCCCCGAGCATGGACATCCAGGCCGCGTCGAATTTCGAGCGCTTCCTGTACTTCATCCTCGGCGAAAACTCCGAGCGCATCCGCGAGGTCATGGCGCAGATCAAATCCGGCACGCCCGTGAAGATCGACCTGCCCACCACCACCTTCCGCGCCTCCCGCATGGACGACGCCACCATCGTCGCAACCACCGCGCAGATGTGGAAGGATCACCACTACGTCCTCGATCCTCACACCGCCTGCGCCTTCACCGACATGGCGCAGGATCGCGTCAGCATCGTGCTCAGCACCGCCAGCCCCGCGAAGTTCCCCGACGTCGTCCAGCAAGCCACCGGCAGCGAACCCATCCATCCCTCACTCGAAGCCCTCAAAGCCAAAAACATGCGGCGCTGGCCCATGGATGCAACGACCAAGGCCGTGAAGGCCTTCATTCGCGAAAAGAAGGTGTGATTTCGTCACTCGTCGAGCAAGATGTGAGTCTTCCTGAGCCGTGTTTGACAACCAGCTAGAGAGACTGAAGACGCGCCAGCATGCAGCCATATCGCTCCGTCGAGCCGACCGCAGGGAGATAGCCAGCCTTGGGCTGCGCGAAGGGGGGGGCGAAGCGACAGAAAATGAGCAAAAGGCTTTAGCCAACAGGAAGGATATTGGGAGGCCGTGAACCGGTGATTATGCCAAGCGTCCTGCTCATCTCGCGGAGCGAGATGGCCACTGTGCTTCGCCTGGTCGTCGCCTGCAGGTCTTTGAACACGGTCTAGCCCGCTTAGACCGTTCCTCAAAATGTCTCTCAGATTCCCTGCGGCGGTCCAGCCTCATTAGCCGCGTCATTCGCTTGTCAGCTATTGTTCCAATAGCCTCCGCGCTCTTTCCTTGCCACTGAGGTCGCCGCGTTCATCGGTCATTTCAGATATCCATTTCGAGAACCGGTCTAAACTTACTTTCGCCTCAGACTGGTGAAACACCGCATGAGTTTAGAAAACCGTAGAGATGAGCTTTGAAGGGTATTTCTCTGCAGTTATCCCATCTCCTGCCATTTTGCGTCACGTTTTTTTCCGTGGGTTTTTATGATACATGAGCGCATCAGGATATCTGGGCCTCATCTCCGCCATGGCCAGGTGCCGGATCCTCCTGGCCATGAGGAGGGGGTTGATCTCCCGAGGGAAACCGATAGTTTCAATGCATGACCTCTCTCACGATTCAACTTCAAGACGACAGCCTGCTGGAAAAGGCGGATCGGGTGGCGCGTGCTCAAAAAACCTCCGTGGATGCGATGATTGGCGGCTTTCTTGCCAGTTTGACGGACACGAGCACCTCGGAGGAATCCGAGGTGGCGAGACGGCGGAGGCTGGTGGAGGAACTGGAGGAAAGTTTCCGCACTTTGAGCCGTCCCATGGGCGGTAAAGGGTATGTGAATCGCGATGAACTCTACGAGCGAACATGACCCTCATCGATTCCAACATCGTCGTGTATTCATATGACGAAACGGACCCTGTGAAGCAGCTCAAGGCCCAGCAGGAAATGAAGAACATCATGGAGGGCGGCGAAGGATGTGTCTCTACTCAGGTTTTTGGCGAGTTTTTCCACACGGTGGTCGTTCGAAAGAAGCTCATGTCACCCAGGGAGGCTCTCAGTGCGATCCAGCGGCTTGAACGAGGTTTTCGCATCGGGTCCATCGAGCCTTCTCTGGTTCGCGATGCCATTGCCATCCATCAGCGATACCAGCTTCGCTACTGGGATTCCCTGATCATCGCCACGGCGAAGCGCATGAAGTGCGTCGAGGTGCTCAGCGAGGACATGGCCGACGGTCAGGATTACGGCGGCGTGATAGTCAGGAATCCCTTCAAACCTTGATGGAGAGCCCATTTTCTTCCAGCACTGAAACCAGCCTCGGTCTTCGTCATGGCCCGGCACCAGGATGGAAGCGCTTGCGCTTCACGATTTCGTATTGCGGCACGCCGTGGAAGGGCTGGCAGAGCCAGGAGGGCGGCGGGGGCATCCAGGACGAGATCAACAAGGCCATCCGCAAGGCCGTGCGCATCGAGACGGGCGTGCAGGGCAGTGGCCGCACGGATGCGGGCGTGCATGCGCTGGCGCAGGTGGCCCATGGCGATGTGCCGGGGAGCGTCGGCCTGAGTGGCGAGTCGTGGGGGAGTGCGCTGAATGCCTGCCTGCCACTGACGATTCGCGTGACGCAGGCGGAAGAGGTATCGCCACAGTT
>JBJONJ010000432.1:0-2595 GCA_046051905.1 Verrucomicrobiota bacterium | reverse complement strand
AGCAGCGAAAGATCCGGCGGCGGCACCTCCGTGCCGAATCCGATGGTGAAAACCGGCGCGCCGGCCGTCTTCATGGTCGCGCTGAATTCCTCCGGCGAACCGCTCGTGTTGTGCTGGCCGTCGGTGAGCACCACGAGGGCCGATCCGGCCGTCACAGGGCCCAAAGCACTGCGCAGCGCCTGGTCGAGATTCGTGACCGGCGTGGTGGCAGGAAGATCGAACGTGGCCGGAAGCTCCCCCGAGGCGTCTTTGCCACCCTGGCGCCGCCACCACAGACGCTGCGTGTTGTTGCCCCGCAGGGCCACGAGCTCGACATCTTGAGTCTCGGCCAGCTTTTTGAGCAATGGCGTGGTGCCTTTGAGCAGCATGTCCTCCGCCCGTTGATAGCGGGATTTCGCCGTCGTGGCCGATTTCTCCGTGGCCTCATCGGTGAGCTGCATGCTGGCCGATCCATCCACCGCAATGATGACGCGACCGAGCTGGCGCAGCGTGGTGACATGCCGCAGCACCGGCCCCGCGAGAGCCAAAACCAGCACAAAGACCGCTAGCGATCTCAAGAACCCTGGCACCGTGGCCAGCGAACCACTGGAGAAGCGGGACTCACGCCTGTAAAGCCACCACATCAGCCCCGCGAGCCCGAAAGCCAACGCGATGACCGGCAGAGGCGGATAGCCGCCGGTGAAGCGAAGGGTGGTTTCGGTGATGCTGGGCATGAAGGAGGTTTCGGGAGTCCGCCAGATGGCGGAGAACGCGCACCATTTCAACGCTCCGCGAATGCCTCCTTGCACAAAAAAGCGTGGAGCTGGCTTTTCCGGTCTGAAGCGCTTCGGCCGCTGGTGCCCGGTGCCCAGCTCCAGACGGCACCTCAACAGCTTTCTCAGGAAAAAATCGTCCCTGCTGATGACCGAGCTTTCCAGCTTCCCAAGGCCGTGGCAGAGCACCGCCGCATTCCGAACCTCCCATGAACACCCTCGACGCCATCCACGCCCGCCGCGCCATCAAGCACTTCGATCCATCCCACCGCCTCACCGATGAGGAGACGCGACAGCTTCTCACCTCGGCCATGCAGGCACCCACCGCTTTCAACCTCCAGCACTGGCGCTTCGTGACCGTCACCGATCCTGAACTTCGGAAGCAGATCCGCGCCGTGGCCTGGGATCAGGCACAGGTGACGGACGCCTCGCTGCTGATCATCTTGTGCGCTGACAAGGCAGCGTGGAAAAAATCTCCCGCCCGCTACTGGAAGGACGCGCCACAGCCCGTGCAGGACTTCCTCGTCCCCGCCATCGGCCAGTATTATGAGGGTCGTGAGCAGGTGCAGCAGGATGAGTGCATGCGCTCCTGCGGCCTCGCCGGCATGACGATCATGCTCGCCGCGAAGGCCATGGGCTATGACTCCTGCCCCATGGACGGTTTCGACTTCGACGCCGTCGCCAAACTCATCCACCTGCCCTCCGACCATGTCATTTCCTTCATGATCGCCGTCGGCAAAGGCACCAAGGAGGCCTGGCCAAAGCCCGGACAGCTCCTCTACAACGAGGTGGTGGTCGAAAACCGCTTCGCCTGAGCCGGCGGAAAGACCGCCGCGATTGAACTCTTTGCCTGCCGGGGCGTCGGAAACACCAACAACCCGTGCAGGCCATGAAAACTCCTTCTTTGGTCATTGTCTCCGGCGTCCGCACACCCTTCTCACGCGCCGGAACGGATCTCGCCCACCTCGATGCGGTGGAACTCGGCCGCCACGCCGTCAGCTCGCTGCTCACCCGCACTGGCATCGATCCGATGCTCGTGGATGAGACCATCCTCGGCTGTGTCGGCCAGCCGGCGGATGCGATGAACATCGCCCGCGTCATCGCCCTCCGCGCCGGTCTTCCCGAGTCGAAGCCCGCGATGACCGTTCATCGCAACTGCGCCTCCGGCCTAGAGGCTCTGACGCTCGCCCACGCCAAGATGTGCGCCGGCCAGGGAGAAGTCTTCCTCGTCGGTGGCACCGAAAGCATGAGCCAGATGCCGTTCTACTTCTCCAAACCTGCCGTGGCGAAATTGGCCGCCATGAGCCGGGCCAGAGACTTCAAAGGCCGTGCCATGGCCGCGATGCGTTTCCGCCCTGCCGATTTCGCACCCGTCCTCGGCCTCAAGCTGGGCCTCACCGATCCGGTTTGTGCGCTGAACATGGGCCAGACCGCCGAGGTGCTCGCCCGCGAGTTCGGCATCGGCCGCGAGGTGCAGGATGCCTTTGCCATGCGCAGCCACCTCCGCGCCACCCAGGCCACGCATCTGCTGAACCGGCAAATCGCCCCTGTTTTGGGCAAAACGACCGTTTCCACCGACAACGGCATTCGCGCCGACTCCAGCCTCGACAAGCTGGCGAAGCTCAAACCGCTTTTCGACACGCTCACCGGCACCGTGACGGATGGGACCGCCTCGCAGGTCACGGATGGAGCCGTTGCCTTGCTCGTCGCCAGCGAGGAAGCCGCCGCCGCGCCGGGTTGGAGACTCCGCTCGGCGAGCTAGACCCGTCGAAAGTGAACCCCTGCGGCGGTGCCATCGCCCTCGGACATCCCATGGGAGCCACCGGAGCCCGCCTCGTGCAGA
>JBJONJ010000431.1:0-3280 GCA_046051905.1 Verrucomicrobiota bacterium | reverse complement strand
TTGAAGCGGGCGTGCTCCTCCTTCTCCATGGCATAGGCCTTGATCTGGCGCATGCCGCTGACGTTGTCATGGAGGAGCGAGTTCATGCCGCTGGAAGCGGTGCGGACCTTGCGATGGCGGTCGCGGGCGCTTTTGGTATACAAAACGGCCCCAAGGGCCAAAAACGGCATCGGCAGCATGGCCGTCCACGCGAGCGTGGCATCGGCAT
Organism: Verrucomicrobiota bacterium; assembly: GCA_046051905.1. Lineage (GTDB taxonomy): Bacteria > Verrucomicrobiota > Verrucomicrobiia > Verrucomicrobiales > Verrucomicrobiaceae > Prosthecobacter. The sequence continues at coordinate 3,072 of JBJONJ010000431.1, read as the reverse complement.
AAAACATGAAACCGGCCACGATGACGATTTGCAGTACGGCCACGAGGCCCTGCTCGATGCCGTCGATGAGCACACGCTCGACAGCAGGGATGTCCTCGGAGACGGTGGTCATGATGTCACCGGTGGGGCGGTTGTCGAACCAGCGCAGCGGCAGGCGCTGGAGCCGCTCGTAGAGATCACTGCGCAGGTCGTAGATGACTTTTTGCTCGAAGCTGTTGTTCAGCCGAATGCGCAGGGAATTGAAGAGGTTCTGAAGAACGAAAGCACCGAGCACGAGCATCGCCGAGGGAGCCAGGCGCTCCCAGGCCTGCGCAGGGATGGTCACATCGATGATCTCGCGGGTGACGGAAGGCAGCACGAGGACCATGAGCGTGCCGCCGACGGCGCAGCCGATCTGCGCCACGGCCATGCCGGGGTAGCGTTTGAGGTAGGAAAAGACTCGGAGGATGGTGCGCACGACCTTTTGCTTTGGCGAGCCGGGGGGCGGAGGCAAGAATCCTTGCCTGATTTCAAACGCGGCCTTAGCTGGCGGCATGAAGTATCACGTCGCTAGGAAGAGCGAACAACTGGGCGAATTCAGCGACCTCGACATCAGCGCCGGGCTGCGGAACGGGCAGCTCCAGCCGGGCGACCTGTGCTGGGCGCCCGGAATGCCGGACTGGGAGGCGCTTTCCGAGCGATTCGCTCCTTCCACCGAGCCGCCCCCGCCCGCCAGCGAGCCGCCTCCCCTACCCCCGTTGGCCCCTGACCCCGAGTGGAGCCTGGCCAGCCGGGCGCAGCGATTGGGGGCTTGGCTCCTGGACAGCCTGTCTCTGCTTCCGGTGGTGTATCTCGGTGCCAAAGGCATCGAAGAACACCCGATTCAAACGATGGAAGAGCTCATGAAGGTGATGCAGGAACATCCCGAGCTGTTTCAAACCGCCGCCTGGACCTTCATTGGCATCACGCTGGTGAATGTGGTGATGCTGTCGATGCGCGGACAATCCATTGGGAAATGGCTCACAGGCATCCAGATTGTGATGTTTCAAAGCGGCGCGCCCGCCGGTTTCGTGCGAGCCGTGTTGCTGCGATCCTTCGTGATGTCCGTGCTGGGTTCGGTCGCCTACGTGGGAGTGGGGATCCAGCTTTTCGACATCCTGTGCATCTTTCGGCAGGACCGCCGCTGCCTGCACGATCTCATCGCGGACACGATGGTGATCAAAGTCAGGCGGAGTTAGACCATTTCTCAAAATCAATGTCTGAAAGAACCAGTGCGCTCGCCGCGAATTGGCCAGACATTTTGAGAACCTGGTTAGAAGCTTTTCACCCGCGAGATCTCGGGGTTATTCCCTTGAATGCGCATGATCTCACCCTGCTGCTCACGCTGTTCCTTGCTAACTTGCTTCATGCGCAGCGGATAGGTAACCATCATCACAAAACAGGTCACATCCGCCACGAGGATGGCCATGGCAACCAGGATGCCATAACGCTTGAGAGACTCGTCGATGACCTTGTTTTTGTTCACCGAGAAATTATCCGACTTCGAGAACATGCTCTGAAACAGCCGCCGCCAGCCACGCGGCTCCCGCGCCACGCTGAACGACCACAAAAAGAGGGCCGTCAGCACGATACAGGCGATCTGGTACTCAATGGGGAATTTGCTGGTGTCCATGGAGGTGGATGGGCCGGGCGGTGCGCGTCGGGAGAAATCAGTGGATGCTTAAAACGGCCCACCTTGCAGCGCAATCGCTGTTTTGTCAGGAAGCCGCGAAACGGTCTCCCGCAGGCGTGATTCCCTGCTCGACCACCTTCGCCGAACCATTCGCGGCCAGATGAGTGAGCATGTGGAAGGCGTCCTCCGCGTCGATGCCGAGACTGGCGGCCACTTCGGCGGCACCGAGAGGCTCCTGCGAGGCGGCGAGGGTGCCACGCACCTGGGCGAGCTGCTTGAGGAAATCCGTCGCGGCCTTCTTGCCGGCCTCCACGCCGGGCTGGTGGTAGGCGTTGATGTTCACGAGGCTGGCGTAAAAGCCCACCGCCCGCTCGAAAAGCCCAACGAGCAGGCCCAGAGTGAAGCCACTCACCTCCTCGATGCTCAGCGTGATGTTTTCGCGGCCTTTGTCGGACAGCGCCTTCCGCGTGCCGCGCAGGAAACCCTGCAAGTAGTCGCCGCTATTGAAGCCGGGCTCGACCTCCAGCGGAGCCACATCACGGGCCTTCCGCACCTCGATAAAGGTGGCGAAGAAGTTGTTCACGCCGTCGCGAAGCTGCTGCACATAGGCGTGCTGATCCGTGGAGCCCTTGTTGCCATACACGGCGACGCCTTGATTCACCACCGCGCCGCTCAGATCATGCTCCTTGCCGAGGCTCTCCATCACGAGCTGCTGGAGATACTTTGAGAAGAGCACGAGACGGTCCTTGTAAGGCAGCACGACCATGTCTTTCAGGCCTTTGCCGCCACCGGCATGGTACCACATCAGCGCCAGCAGCATCGCCGCGTTCTCGCGAGCCGGACGGGCCCGCGTCTCCACATCCATCGCCGCGGCACCGGCCAGGAACTGGCGCACATCGACGCCTTGCAACGCGGCTGCGATGGTGCCCACGGCGCTCATCACGCTGGTGCGGCCGCCCACCCAGTCCCACATCGGGAAACGGGCCAGCCAGCCTTGCTTCACCGCGTGCTTGTCCAACTCGCTGTCGAGACCGGTCACAGCCACAGCGTGTTTAGAAAAATCCAGGCCGGCCTTTTTGTAGGCTACCTCGGCCTCCAGCATGCCGTTGCGCGTTTCCTTCGTGCCGCCGGATTTGGAAATGACCAGCGTCAGCGTCGTGGCAAGCCCATCGCCGATCTCCGCCAGCACACGATCCATGCCGTCCGGGTCGGTGTTGTCGAAGAATGAGATCGCCATCGGTGGATGCGCCGGTGTGATGGCATGCGCCACCAGTTGCGGGCCGAGCGCGGAACCGCCGATGCCCACCACGAGCACGCGGGTAAACTTCTGGCCGCTGACAGCTTTAATCGCGCCAGAATGCATGTCCTCGGCGAACTTCAGCGTGGCCTCCAGTGTCTCGTCGATCTCTTTTTTGATCGAG
>JBJONJ010000430.1:0-4580 GCA_046051905.1 Verrucomicrobiota bacterium | reverse complement strand
CGCACTCGTCACCGATCTCAAACAACGCGGCCTACTCGATACCACCGTCGTTCACTGGGGCGGTGAGATGGGTCGCCTGCCAGTCATTCAAAATCGTGCTGGAGCCAAGGACCGCAAGACCGTGGGCCGCGACCACAACACCTACGGCTTCAGCATGTGGGTGGCTGGTGGCGGCTTCAAAGCCGGTCACATGCACGGCGAGACGGATGACTTCGGCCACCACGCCGTCAAAGACGTGGTCAATCATTACGACTACCACGCCACGCTGCTACACCTCTTCGGACTCGATCCCAAGAAGCTCAGCTACAAGCGCAACGGCACCGACCAGGTGCTGGTGGAGAATGCGAAGGCCCGCGTGGTGTCCGAGATCCTGGCGTGAGCCGCGAGGAACGGGACTCGGAAAAATCTCATCCCGCGGTCATATGAATCGCGGCCGCGCCACACCTAGCTCTCGCAACCACTCGCCATCGCGAGGGTTCAGCCTCCGCTCCCATGAAACCTTCCCTCCTGCTGTTTCTCGCCACCGCCGCGGCCGCGCAAAATGCCGCGGACCTCGCCTTTCAGAAATACGATGCCGACCAGGACGGCAAGGTCACGCCCGCCGAACTGCCTCAGGAATCGGTCTTCAAGCGCTTCGACCTCAACAGCGATGGCAGCATCACGCTCGAGGAAACCCGCAGCGTGATGGGCGGCACTTCCGAATCGACCGCCGGCATGCCCACGGACCTCAATCAAGGCAAACGCCTCTGGCAGCGCCTCGACAAAAACAAAGACGGCAAGCTCACTCGCGATGAAGTGCCGCAGGCGACCGTTTTCGCTCGTTTTGACCTCAACAACGACGGCAGCATCACGCAGGAAGAAGGCAAGCAAGTCATCGAAAACGCCCTCAAGCCCAAAAGTGATGCGGGCACCCCTGCCCGCACTGAAACCGCCGTGCCCGTCGTCACCTCCGGCCCTCGCGTGCTCAAAGCCACCGAACTCGGCATGGGCCGCCAGATCGCCGATTTGAGCTTCACCGACCTCGCCGGCACACCTCATAAGCTCAGTGAGTTCAAAGCCAGTGTCATCGCCATGACGAGCGCGACCTGCCCGGTGAGCAAAAAATACGTCCACAGCCTCGCCCGCCTCGAAAAGGACCTCCGCGCTCAAAACATCGCGCTCATCCTCGTGAATCCCTTCGCCAGTGAATCGGTGGAAGAAATCAAAGCGCAGCTCGGTGAAGCCAAAATCACCTCCACCTACTGCCACGACAAAGACAAGGCTCTCGCCGCCGCTCTCGACGCGCAAACGACCACCGAGGTGTTCCTCATCGATTCGAAACGCACGCTCATCTACCGCGGCGCTCTCGATGACCAGTATGGCATCGATTACAGCCACGACGCGCCGCGCACGAATTACCTGCGCAACGCCATTGCCGCCATGCTCGCCGGTTCGCTGCCGCAAATCGCCGCCACGGCCGCTCCGGGCTGCGAACTCGACTTTCCCGCGAAAGCAACCGCGCAGTCCATCACCGTCACGTATCACCGCGATGTCGCGCGCATCCTTCAGCAAAACTGCGTCACCTGCCATCGCGACAACGGCATCGCACCCTTCGCGTTGGACGACCTCGCCGAGGTCACCGACCGCGCGAAAGTGATCAAGCGCGTCATCACCGAAGGCACCATGCCGCCGTGGTTCGCCGCTCCGGTGCCAGAGGGCAAAGACAGCCCGTGGGCGAATGATTGCAGCCTCTCCGCTCGCGATAAAACCGATCTCCTCGCCTGGCTCGACAGCGCGGATCGTCCACTCGGCGATCCCGCCGATGCGCCCGCGCCGTTGAAATTCGAGGACGAGTGGACCATCGGCAAACCGGACCTCATCGTGCAGCTTCCGCGTCCCGTTTCGATCAAGGCGGAGGGTTTCATGCCCTACCAGTTCCTCACCGCCGAAACCACGCTCACCGAGGACACTTGGGTGCAGGGATATGAAATCGTGCCGACCGATCGCAGCGTCGTACATCACGTCATCGTCAGTGTGTTTGAAAAAGGCAGCAAAGCGCGGGATCGCGATGAAGGCACCGGTGGCTACTGGGCCGCGTATGTGCCCGGCAATGCCTCGCAGCTCTATCCGGAGGGTTTTGCACGCAAACTGCCCGCCGGAGCCACCGTCGGCTTCCAGATTCACTACACACCGAGCGGTAAGGCCACGCAGGACCAGCTCCGCATGGGCCTCGTCTTTGCCAAAAAAGCCCCACGCTACGCCGTGGAGACCATCGGCGTGCCGAAGCGCAAACTGAACATCCCGCCCGGAGCCGCCGCGCATGAGGAGACCTTCACCAAGGCGCTGCCTTACGACATGAACGTCATGGCCTACATGGCCCACATGCATGTGCGCGGCAAAGCCTTCAAATACGAGCTCATCACCGCGGATGGCACTGAAACGTTGCTCGACATCCCGCGCTACGACTTCAACTGGCAGCTCCGCTACGACCTCGCGCAGCCGAAAGTGCTACCCCGCGGCTCCCAGCTCAAAATCACCGCCCTCTTCGACAACAGCGCCGGCAACAAAGCCAACCCCGATCCGACGAAAACCGTCCACTGGGGCCCGCAAACCGTCGATGAGATGATGATCGGCTACATCGAGACTTTCCGTCCGCTCACGGGTGGAGCGGAGTGACCTTCGTGGCCGATTTTTTCCACAAATCGAGCCCATCCGTCCCAGGGCTCGCCTTTCGGAGAAAGGCGGCCACGGTCACGGCTCACGCCATGACACGATGTCATCCGCCGTTCGCGGCAGGCCGTCCTTGCCGCAGCTGTAGATGGCGATGTCCACGGCCAGAAACTCGGGCGCAGGCTTGCCGACCGGCTGGGAGATCTTGGGATCGCTGTTTTGGGCGTCGGGGTTCTTCACCTGGTTGTCGCCATCGGCATCGAGCAGGATGCGGAAAGGATTTCCCCACATGTCCACAAGTCGCGAAGGTCGCGGCTGGCTGATGATTCCATGGCGGTCATTCTTCGCGGTGGGAAACTCGACGAAGCGGATGGCTTTCGGGTTCAAATTCACCGCGCCCCCCTCCGCCGGCAGGCCCGTGAGGGTATCAATCAGCGCGGTGGAACCATCGGTGAGCCATTCTTTTTCGTCGGTCAGGTTTTCGAGCGAGAAGCGCCCGTATTCGGTGCGGTAGGAGTTCAGACCCGTTTTCAAATCGACCACGATGGCCCGCGTTTTGAGCCGGTTGCCGTCGTCGATAATTTTCATCACCTGTGATGCGATGAGGGAGGCGAGCACGCTGATGATGACGATGACCACCAGGATCTCGATCAGCGTGTAGCCCCTGCCCCACCGCCGTGTTTTGGCGGACATGATCCGCCCGTGAGGGAACGCGAATCTTGTTCTCATGGTGCGATGCTACCAGACCGCGTACTTGCAGGTCAATGACTGCTTTTTCAGCGCATCACCTCGGCGGAGCGCAGGATGCCCCAGCACATCATCCCGGCAAACGCGAGCAACTGAACGCCGCTGATGGCCAGCAGGCGGTTGTGCCCCGGCCCCGGTGACTCCACCAGCACACGCCAGCTGACAAACAAGCCGATGGGAAGCGTGACGAACGGCATCGTGAAGGCATGCTCCAAGCCTTCCTGGAACCAGTAAAAGCCCGCGGCATGCGCGGCGAGGATGAGGAGCACGATCTCCGCCTTCGCAAAGCCAGTGCCGAAGCGCACGGCCAGCGTGCGCTTGCCGGTGCGCCCATCCTCCGCAGCATCACGCAGATTGTTGATGGCGATGAGCACCGTGCTGAGGCAGCCGATTTGAACCCCGGCGATGAGGCCATACTCAAGCCACTCGCCGGTGAGCACAAACACCGTGCCCGTCACCGCCACGAGGCCGAAAAAGAGGATCACAAACAGCTCGCCGAGGCCGCGGTAGGCCAGCGGCACCGGCCCGCCGGTGTAGCCAAAGCAAAAATACAGGGAGGGCAGCCCGATGGCGAGGATCGGCGTGCCGCGCAGCTCGAACAACGGCAGCGCCAGCAGCGTGGCGAGGCCCAGCATCACCCACGCGGCGAGCTTCACCATGCCCGGCGAGGCCCGACCGCTGGCCGTGATGCGCCGCGGACCAATGCGCGCCTTCGTGTCCGCGCCTTTGAGCGAGTCGAGCGCATCGTTGAAGAAGTTCGTGGCCACCTGCAGCGCCATGCAACTGCCGAGCGTGCAGAGCGCCAGCTTGGTGTCCGCCTTGCCTGCCACCTTCACCGCCAGCGCCCAGCCCACCGCCACGGGGGCGATGGCCGCGCCGAGAGTTTTCGGGCGGGCGGCGGCGATCCAGTCAAAAAGCGAGGCCATGCGGAAGAAGGAGCCCCGTCTTACCAAGGTCCCCCGCGGCCTGCAACTCCCCTGCGTGCCGAAACCTCGCCTTGCAGCCCTTTTCACCCCATGATCCCATGTGACCATGAAAGGCTGTCTCGAAGCTCTGTGCATCCTCCTGCTCGGCGCAGGCGTGGCCGCATGGCTGGTCTGGGACGCCCTGCGGGAGCCGGTGCTGCCGCTTTCGGATATCGCCGCGGCCACCGTCGATCCCGCCCAGGTCAAAGCCGAGCTCGC
>JBJONJ010000429.1:0-4526 GCA_046051905.1 Verrucomicrobiota bacterium | reverse complement strand
GCTCGTCGAGCAGGATCTCCAGCCGCCGCACGAGACGGCGCTCCTCCAGGATGGCACGCGAGGCAGGCCGCCGGCGCACCGCCAGCGACGCGATGAGGTCGCAGGTGAAGGCTGCATCATTTTTGGTCCGCAAAAGCTGCCTGAGCAGCGTGAGATTCCCCGCGATCTCCGGTGCGGTGAATTGCTCCACGATCTCTTCCACCTCGCTGGCGAGCCGTTTGATCTCCTCCGCTGGCTCGGTGTCCGTCTGAAAGGGCTCCACCGCGGCGATGAGGAAGGGCTCCTCCTGCAGCCAGCCGGTGATGCGCATACGGTGGACTCCCTGTAGCACGAGCTGCGAGGTGCCGTCCGCCGCCCGCACGGAGCTGGTGATGAGACCGGCGGTGAGCACGGGGCGGATCGTGCCATCCCGCTTCCGTTCGCCGATGGCAAAGAGGCGGTCGGTTTGCAGCGCATGGTCAAGCATGCTGCGGTAGCGTTCCTCAAAGATGAACAAGGGCTGCACTCCGCCCGGTAGCAGGTAGAGCCGCTCCAGCACCATGATGGGCAGGCGGGCGGGAAGCTGAAAGGGTCTGGTGGAAGCTTCGGGCATCACTCAAAGCCGTTTGAGCGCAGGAAGACGAGGCTCTGCGGGATCTGCTCCATCGAGGTGGGGGACTCGTCCTCGATGAAATAATGCTTCACACCCACCTTCCGCGCCGCCGCGAGGATGGCGGACCAGTTCATCTGGCCGGTCCCAAGCGTCACATCATTGGCCACATCCGTTTGCCCGCTTAGCGACCCGGTGGCGATGCCTTTTTTAAGGTCCTTGAGGTGCATCAGCTTCCAGCGGCTGGCGTATTTTTCCAGAAGCTGCACCGGGTCCTGGCCGGGGAAGACCACCCAAAGCACGTCCATCTGCACGGAGACGAACTCCGGTTTCGTTTCCGCGAGAAAAAGGTCCGCCAGCGTGCCCTCGCCATGCTTTTCAAACTCGAAGCCATGCAGGTGGTAGAACATGGTGATGCCCTCCTTGGCCAGCGCCTCCCCAGCGCGGTTGAAGGTGGCGATGGCATCACGGCACTCCGCCTCGTCAAAGGCATCCTTGTGATCGATCCAGGCGCAGCCTGCAAATTTGAGCCCTAGCGTCTTCGCTTCCTTCACCACGTTGTTGAGATCGTTCTTGTAGCGGGCGTAGGGGAAGTGGCTGCTCACGGGGATGAGGCCGCGCTTGTCGAGCTCTGCTTTAAAATCGGCGGCGCTGAGATTGTAAGTGCCGGCCAGCTCCACTTCCTTGATGCCCATTTCCTTCACCCGGTCGAGCGTCCACGGCACGCCGCGCAGGGTGAACTGGCTGCGCAGGCTGTAAAGCTGGAGCCCGGCGGAGTCCGCGGCAGAAAGCAGCGTGGAGGAGAGGAATAGGGCGGTGAGGAGTCGTTTCATGTCGAGAGCTGCGGATGAAAGCGGATGGTACGACGGCCTTCAATGCTAATTTCCGCATTCGACAATCCGCATTCGTCATTCAAACTCCGCGCCCCATGTTCCGCGCCGTCCTCACGTCCCGTCTGCAAGCCGCCTTCACTGCGGCTGGCATTGAATTGCCTGAAGGCTTTACGCCCAATGTCGTCATCGCCTCCGACACGCGTTATGGCGACTACCAGAGCAACGCGGCGATGGTTTTGGCGAAGCAGCTCAAATCGAACCCGCGTGCCCTCGCGCAGCAGATCGTGGACAAGCTGGACGTCGCCGACCTCTGCGAAAAGACCAGCATCGACGGCCCGGGCTTCCTCAACTTCACGCTCAGCGCCGCCGCGCTGGCGCAACGGCTCGCGGTGATCGTTTCGGATGACAAAGTGGGTGTGCCAGCCGTCGCGCAGCCGAAGACCATCGTGGTCGATTTCTCCGCGCCGAACATCGCCAAGCCGATGCACGTCGGCCACATTCGCAGCACCTTCATTGGCGACTCGCTGGCCCGCGTGGCCCGCTTCATCGGCCACAAGGTCATCACCGACAACCACGTCGGTGACTGGGGCACGCAGTTCGGCATGATCATCCACGGCTGGAAGACGCAGCTCGATCAGGCGAAGCTCAAAGCGGACCCGATTCACGAACTTGTCAGCGTTTATAAAGCCGTGAACGCGGCCACGAAGGCCGATGAGAGCGTCTTGGAGACCTGCAAAGGCGAACTCGTGAAGCTGCAGCAAGGCGACGCCGAGAATCTCGGTATCTGGAAGGAGTGCGTGCGCCTCACGCTCGAGCAGCTCGAAAAGGTTTACAGCACGCTCGACATCAGTTTTGAGCACTACCTCGGCGAGAGCTTCTACAACGACGCTTTGGCCCCGCTGGTGGCCGATATGCTCGAAAAGGGCATCGCCACCATCAGCGACGGCGCAACGGTTGTGTTCAGCGATGGCAGTGTGAAGCCGGAAGCCGATCCTTTCCTCATCAAAGAGAAGGACGAGTGGAAGGCCGCGCCATGCATCATCCGCAAAGGCGATGGCGGCTTCCTCTACGCCACCACCGACCTCGCCACGATCGACTACCGCGTGATAGAATGGAAGGCCGACGAGATCTGGTATGTCGTCGGTGCGCCGCAGCAGCTTCACTTCCGCCAGGTCTTCGCCGCCGCGCAGCGTCGCGGTGTGACGACTAAAATGACGCACATCGCCTTCGGCAGCATCTTAGGGCCGGATGGCAAGATGTTCAAAACCCGCAGTGGCGAGACCGTGGGCCTGCTCGAGGTCATCGACGAGGCCATCGAACGTGCCCGCGTCGCAGCCGATGAAAAAGACCAAGGTCTCAGCGATGCCGAAAAAGACGAAGTCGCCCGCATCATCGGCTCCGGAGCCGTGAAATACGCCGAACTCAGTCAGAACCGCCTCACGGACTACAAATTCAGTTGGGACAAGATGCTTTCGCTGCAAGGCAACACCGCGCCGTATCTGCTCAACGCCTACGTCCGCACCCGCAGCATCTTCCGCAAGCTCGATGGTGCCGTGACGCTCACTAGCGATCTCGCCATCACTGAGCCCGCCGAGCGTGCCTTGGCAATGAAACTGGCCCAGTTCGCCGAAAACGCCCACGACATCCTCGACGACCATCGTCCCAATCTGCTCGCGAACTACCTCTACGAGCTCGCGGACACCTACCACAGCTTTTACGAAGCATGTCACGTCCTCCGCGCCGAAGGCACCGCCCGCAACAGCCGCCTCACCCTCTGCGAAGCCACCAGCCGCGTGCTGAAGACCGGCCTCGGCCTTCTGGGCATCCAGACGACGGAGCGGATGTGAGGAGGGACCGGGGATTCAAACCTACCGCCACAGCGTTCCATCCTTCAGCCACTCACGCACCAGATCGCGAAAGGCGGCCACGGCGGGATCATCGCCTTCCTTGGCCCAGACCATGATGAGCGGGATGGTGCTGTGCGGCTTCAGCGGCACGAGGGCGGTGTTCTTGCTCACGGTGCTTTCAGGCACCACGCCGATGCCCGAGCCGGCCTCGACATATTGCAAAATCGTGCCGATCAGGCTTGGCGTGTGCGAGAGACGCGGCTCGAAGCCCGCTGCGGCACAAGCAGCGAGGATGGCATCGTGCGAACTGGCACCCTCGCGCCGTGCGAGGATCACCAGCGGCTCATCGGCGAGTTTTTTCCAAGGGATCGAGGCCAGCTTCGCCCACGGATGATCCTTGGGCACCGCGGCACAGAACCTCTCCTCGCGCAAGAGCAGCGATTGCAGTCCCAGTTCGTCATGGGCCAAGACAGGACGGGTGAGTCCGACGGAGAGTTTGCCTTTGGAAACCATTTCCCACACGCGTTCCGGCGTGCGTTCTTCAAGGATGACATTCACGCGGGGAAAGCGTCGCGCATATTCTTTGAGCAGCCGGGCTAGAAACAAACGCGTCGGCGGGCCGATGTAGCCGAGGCGCAGCTCGCCTTCCTCACCCTTCGCGGTGCGTTTCACCCGCTGGAGCGCCTCGTCAAAGCGTTGCAGCAGTAGGCTGGTCTCTCGTAGCAGCACCTCACCGGCAGCGGTGAGGCGCGGTGCACGACGCTCGCGATCCATGAGCGGCGTGCCCAGTTCCCGCTCCATCTCCTGCACCGCCCGGCTCAGAGCCGGCTGGGCGATGCGCAAGCGCCTCGCCGCACGGGAGAAGCTCAGCTCCTCGGCCACGGCTTGGAAGTATCGGAGGTGTCGCAGTTCCATGAGTCAGGTTGAGGCTTACCGGTGGGCGTTGAAACGGTCAAGCGCTGTGGTGGAAGCGGATTTTCAGCATGCAACCCGAGGCAGGCTTCGAAAGTTGCTGCGATTCGTCCGTCATCCGCTATAAGCGCCACACCTCCGCGCATGCGCCCCACGCCCGCCCTTCTCAAGCTCCTCACCCTCCTGTTTGGATTGGCTCTGGCGGCGTGTGTCTGGGACCAGTTTGCGCTGCTGTGGAAGGTCGCGGCTGGTCTGCTGCTACTGGTCATGATTCTGGATGCGTTCTCTTTGCCACGAAAAAGCCTGCTCAAGGCGGAGAGATCCCTGCCTGGTCGGTTCGCGCTC
>JBJONJ010000428.1:0-3707 GCA_046051905.1 Verrucomicrobiota bacterium | reverse complement strand
GCCAAACAAAAACGGCGTCCTGTTTCCAGGACGCCGTTGTGAGTAGGCTTTTAGCGAGGCTTATGCGGCCTCGTCGATCTTCACGACCTTGTATCCGCCGATGCTCTTGAAGTAGAGCAGCAGGAGCAGGTAGATCGCGGCCATGCTGGCGGGGATGTAGGCATCGGCCTTCAGCGTGGCGCGGTCACCTGCCTGGTCGGCTTCGACGACACTCTTCTGCTGTGGGGTCTTTTCCTTGGCTTCCTTCGCGGCGGCCAGCTTGGTGCCGTCGAGGCCGAAGATCTCGGTGGACTTCAGGTTGAGGAAGGCACTCGGCGTGGAGGCTTTGTACTCGGTGTAGAGAGCCGCGTCAGCCTTATTGAGTGCCTCACCAGCGAAGCGGTCTTTGCAGTAGCCAAGGCCCGGGCCGCCGATGATGCCTGCGGAGAGCATACCAATGCCACCCATGATGGACATGGCCACGGCACCGGACTGCGGGAAGCGGTCACCGACGACAGCGAGCATGGTGGGCCAGAAGAAGGTCTTGCCGACGGCGTAGATGCCGAGGGCCACGAGAGCCACGGAGAAGGTCTGCATGCCGCTCGCAAGCACGAGGCCGACGGCGGCGATCACGGCGCAAACGAGCAGAAGGCCGATCGGGGAGAGCTTGAGGGTGTTCTCGATCCAGTGGGCGCAGAAGCGCAGGCCGAACATGATGGCGGAAGTCCAAATAAAGAGGTACTTGCCCTGCTCGGAGGTGAAGAGGTTGCCGGTGATGTTCTGAATCCAGCCGTCCGTGCCGAGCTCGACCGCGCCGACGAGGGCGTGCGTGACGAAAAGGACGAAGAGGATGAAGGAACCCATGGAGAACTTCGTGATCACGGCCACCGCGATGAGAAGGATGCCGCCGATGGCGTAACCGATCACCTTGGCGTTGTCAGGAGAGAGGGCTTTCGCGATGTCGCCGAAGAAATTGGCGAGCAAGTAGCAGGCGACGATGGCACCGAGGATACCGACCGGCTTCAGCATGCTGACGAAGCTGGCTCCTTTTTCAGCAGCCTCTGATTTCGGGAACTTCTGGCCCATGAACATGATCGCGTAGAGCACGGTGGGGACGAGGTAGAGGGCGAGCTGGGTCTTCCAGCCGATCTGCATCTTGTCATCGAGCACCCAGCCGGCCACGGAGCCGAGCACCATGCCAGCAGGCCAAGAGGCGTGCAGGATGTTCAGGTAATGCGTGCGGTTCTCAGGGAAGAGGGTGGCCACGAGCGGATTGGCCACGGCTTCGAGCGTGCCATTCGCGTAGGCGAAGATGAACATGCCCCAGAACAGGAAATTGTAGGCGTTCTCAGGCGTGCTGGCACCGAAGGTGACGAAGGCGGAGAGGATGTGGCAGATGAGAGCGAGGGCGACGAGCTTGCCGTAGCCGATCTTGTCCACGATCAGACCGCCAAAGATGATGCCGAAGCAGAAGCCGGAGAAGCCCGCGCCGCCGATGGCTCCAAGCTGGGCGCCGGTGAAGCCGAAGTCCTTGCCCCAGTTGTCAAAGATGCCGCCACGGATGGCGAAGCCGACGCCGGCGGCCAGGATGGCCATGAATCCGGCCCAGAGGAGTCTCATTCGATTGTTGTCGCTGCTCATAGAAGGTGCGTTTGAGGTGTGGTTGGTGTGTGTCTGTGTTTGGGGAGTGCGGGAAAGCGCGTGTTTTAGGGGCCGCCTTTCACTGCGACAAGGAAAAAGTGTTCTCAGTGCTGAGAAGTCCGCCTGCCCGTCGCCGTGATTTTTTGAAAAACACCCCTTCCGATGGGGAAATCGCCGGTTGCGGCTCTGGGAGAGGTCGCTAAAGCAAGAGGCTTCCATGACCGCATCCGCCTTTGCCCGCTTCCGTCTCACGCGTCCGCTCGTGCTCGGCCTCGCCCTGTGGTGCCTCACCAGCCTCGTGGCCCGGGCGCAGTCCTCGGTGATCGCCGTGGATGCCTTCAACCGCAAAGTGCATGTGGCTGGCAATGCCAACGCCAAGCGTCATGTGGGCGGCCTCGCCAAAATCGCCACCTGCATGGTTACGCTCGACTGGGCGGAGGCTTCCCGGGTGGGCGTCAACGTGCTGGCTCCGGTGCCCGAATATGCCGCCACCATCGCTGGCGCCCCCTCTCCACTTGGTCTGCAACCGGGCGACACGCTGACGCTTCGTGACCTCATCTACGCGACGATGATGGGCAGTGACAACGTGGCGGCGATCACGCTGGGAGACTTCGTCGGCCGCGACCACCTGGCCCGACTCGGCAAAGGCGGGCATCCGATGGATGAGTTCGTGCGCCAGATGAACCAACTCGCGAAGAGGGAGGGCTGCAAAGGCACCCGCTTCACCAATGCGCACGGCCTCGAAAACTCCCGTCCGCTGCCCTATTCCACCGCGGCGGACATTGCCCGTCTCTCTGTTTATGCGGTCTCCCGCCCGGCGATGCGTTTTTACACCAACCAAGAGTCCCGCGATGTCACCATCTACCGCGCCGGCCAGTCGCTGAAAGTGGGCGTGCAGAATACCAACCAGCTCCTCGGCACGGACAACATCGACGGCGTCAAGACAGCCAACACCGCCATGTCCGGTGGGTGCTGCGTTATCTCCGCGGAGAAGTCCGCCACCGTGCTCAAACAGGCGGACAACAGCAGCCTGATCTACCGTCACCGCATGATCGTGGTCGTGCTCGGCAGCGCGAATCCCTTCTACGAAGCTCGCGGCCTGCTCCAACAAGGCTGGGCCGCCTACGACCGCTGGCTCGCTGCCGGTCGGCCCATCACGAACAAGAAGCAGATGCTCGCGGACTTCTAGCATGCTTCCTGCTCGACCTTTCATCTCTCATTCCACATCTCTCATCTCTCATCTCACCACATGCGAATCGGTATCTTGAACAGCGGCGGGGATTGCCCCGGTCTCAATGCAGTCATTCACGGTGTCGTCGGCGCCGCCAGCACCCTCGGCTGGGAAGTCGTGGGCTTCCGCGATGGTTTTGAGGGGCTTCTGCCACCGGGTGACTACATGATGCTCGACCCCGAGCGCACGGTGGGCATCATGAAGCTCGGCGGCACCATCCTAGGCACCACAAACAAGGGCCACTTCGTCGCCAAGGTCGGTGAAGGCAATGTCGCTAAAGTGCCGGACGAGATCATCAACAAGGCCAAGACCACCCTGCGCCATCTGGAAATCGGTGCGCTCATCGTCGTCGGCGGTGACGGCAGCCTTACCACTGGCATGCAGCTTTGCGAGGCGGGCATCCCTGTCATTGGCGTGCCGAAGACCATCGACAACGACCTCAGCGCCACCGCTTACACCTTCGGATTCGACAGCGCCTACTCCGCCGTCGTCGATGCGCTCGACCGCCTGCACACCACCGCGGAAAGTCACAAGCGGGCCATGGTGCTCGAAGTGATGGGACGGCACGCGGGTTGGATTGCCCTCTACGGCGGCATGGCTGGCGGCGCGGATGTGATCCTGCTGCCGGAGATTCCTTTCCAGATGGAGCATGTGGCCAATGCCATCCGCAAACGCGACGCCGCCGGTCATCACAGCACGCTCGTTGTCGTGGCGGAAGGAGCCCGTATGGAAGAGGGCACGCTGCTGACCAAAGGCGGCGGCGAGACTGGCGAAGTCCGCCTTGGCGGCATCGGCGACCACGTCGCGAAGCAAATTGAAAAACTCACCGGCAAGGAAACCCGTTCCTGCACGCTCG
>JBJONJ010000427.1:0-7348 GCA_046051905.1 Verrucomicrobiota bacterium | reverse complement strand
TCCTGCCAGCGCGTCACATGGCCGTGCTTCACTGGGTTGTGATGAATGTAGTTCAGCGTGACCCAAAAGTGGGAGTCCCCACGAATAGCCCTGTCTGCGGGTGGGCTCCAGACCTTGCGGCCACGTTGATCGTCCTCACCATTCCACGCATGCGACGTTCGGCCATGTAGCCGGCCAAGTGTGTGGGTTGCTTCTCGCAGGTCAGGAACGTGCAAAAGCAGATGGTAGTGGTTGCGGAGCACGCACCACGCGAAGACTCGACAATCAGCCTCCTCGAGAGTCGCCAAAAGGTCCGTGCCGAAAAGTGCCGGGCCTTCGACAAAATGAGGTGGGCTGTGCCAGGGGCGTTTCAAGCCCTGTCTCCATTGCAACAGAGCAGCCTGATCCTGTTCCGAAAGTTTCCGCCAGCGGTACATGCCTTTGGAACGGGCTGACTGGCGTACGTTGTTCACGCTTTAGCGTGCGCTCTCCTGACACGCTAAAGCGTGAACAACGTACAAGGTTCAGCCGCGCCAATTCGTATTCTCACCCCATGAAGCGCCTGTTTTTGCCCATCGCCCTCCTTTTCAGCCTCACTGCCTCCGCCGAGGACTGGCCGCAGTTCATGTTTAATGCCGCTCACAGTGGCAATGCGGCGCAAATCGACCTCGAGGTCGAGAAACTCGGCCTGCAAGGCGCGGTGGCAATGACCGATGGCATTTACACCTCGCCGGTCGTGGCGAGTGGAAAAGTGTATGTCGTCGATGGATCGGGCTGCGCGGCCTGTTTTGACGCGAAGACGCTCAACCGGATGTGGGAGTTTCAAAGCAAAGGCGGTAAGCAAAACGTCAACAACGTCAGTTCGCCTGCCATCGCGGGAAAATGGCTGCATTTCGGCACGACGGCGGGCATCTACTATGTGCTGGATCGCGACAGCGGCGTTGTGGTGGCCGAGATCGACTGCGGCGAGCCGATTTTCAGCACACCGGTCGTGGCGAAAGATCGCGTGTATGTCGCGACGCTTGGCGCGCAGGTGCTGGCAATGACGTTTGAAGGCAAGCAGCTCTGGAAGTGGGATTTCGTGAAGGAAGTCGTCGGCTTCGACGGCAACCGCTGGAGCGGCGAGTCCTGGGCCGCGTTTTGCGAGAAGCGCATGCTCGCCACGCTCAAACCCGGCACCAAGCCGACCTCCAGCGATGGTCGCGTGACGTGGAAGGATCACTTCGTGTGCTCGCGGGACATTTGTCTGATCAAAGGCAATATCGTCGTCATTCCCGCCGGTGGTCGCACGCTCTTCCTCGAAGACACCGGTGCCACGCCGAAGCTCAAAGCCACTGGCGAGATCCCCGAATGGTCCGGCAAGGAATTTCCTGCCACCTTCGGCCAAAGCGCCGATGACGACGGCAACGTCTATGTCCAATGGCATCGCCGCGACAACGCCGGCCGCGTGGACATCATGCGCCTCGAAGGCGACACCCTCAAAACCGGCGAGTTTGTTCCCGGAACCGACACGAACATCCGCATGGACGGCCTGCTGAGCTTTTCACCCGTGGCGATCCGTGGGAGTGAGGTGTTTCGCGTGAAGCCGGAGACGGGAAGGGGATTGATCAAGCACACATTGAACCTGT
The DNA here is from genome assembly GCA_046051905.1 of Verrucomicrobiota bacterium. Classification (GTDB taxonomy): domain Bacteria; phylum Verrucomicrobiota; class Verrucomicrobiia; order Verrucomicrobiales; family Verrucomicrobiaceae; genus Prosthecobacter. Next base: position 5,741 of record JBJONJ010000427.1, on the reverse strand, counting down.
CTTCCGGGGCAGTTGAGTCGCCCGACATTCTCAGTCAAAAAGGCTTCATCGCTCCACCAGTGCTGACTCAGAAGCATGTATTTGCCGGGAGCTTGGATGGCAATTTGGTTGTCACGCCGTTCAATGAAGGCTTGGAGTATTCAAAAGTCTTTGGACTTCCAAGCAAGGCTCCCGTCACAGCGCCTGTGGCGATTGCTAGTGGTCGAGTTTATGTCCCAAGTGAGGACGGCAGCCTCTATGTGTTCGCAGAGAAGCCGGCGACTTCTCAGCTTGAGTTTCTCGGTCCAATTGTGGCCAAGTCGCGCTCCCCGCTCACCGGCAAACTCGCCGATGCGAAATACGACTGGTACACGAACTACGGCAACTTCGGGGGTCAAAACTCGAACAACCAGGACCTCAAGCCGCCGCTGCGCATGCGCTGGGCTCGTCGTCTCGAAGGCACGGTGAAGCATCTGCCGGTTTGCGGTGGCGGGCGGATGTACACGCACACGGCGGAGGGCCAGATCATCGCGTGCGAGCAGGACACGGGGCGTTTGCTTTGGCGGAAGTGGTTTCCAGATGTGTATTTGAGCTTCACGTCGCCGCTCTACATCGGCGGCAAGTTGCTCGTGCCGCAGGCGGGCATGAAGAAGTCGTTTGTGCGCTGTCTCGATGCTGCGACGGGGAATCTGCTGTGGGAAGCGCCCTTCACAGGCAGTCCGAGTTGGAGCCGCCAATTCCCGCCCGTCGTTTCGGGCAAGGTAGCAATCTATGCGAGCGGCAGCGGCGATTACGCGCCGCAGGGCAGCGAGAAGCCTTACACCTTTGGCGGCACGCCCGTGGTGCCTGCGGATGGCAGCGAGGTGATGAGCTTCATCTACTCGAACGACAACCCCTATTACCCAAAGAACCACCATCCGCGTCTCTGGGCCTGGGATTTGGAAACGGGCAAGGTGGTGTGGGAGAAGGACTTCTTCGAGTTCGGTCGCGGTGGCAATGACTGCGGCATCTGCGTGCTCGATGGAAAGCTCTACTACAGCGTCTTCTTCGGCTATGACGCCGAAACGAAGCGTCGTCGAGGCCTGCCGGTCGAAAACAACGGCCTCACCTGCTGCATCGATCCCGCGAGCGGCAAGGTGCTGTGGCAGACGAATGAATACTACGTCACCTCCAAGTGCACGCTCAGCGCCCGCGATGGGAAGCTCTACATCGGCGGCTATAACAAGGCGAATGCCAGCACCGAGGACCGCCATGTGTGGTGCCTCGATGCGAACACCGGCAAACTCGTCTGGAAGAGCGATGCCGTGACCTCCGCGCTCAATGTGGTAAGCGTGGGCGAGAAGTTCATGTTCTCCAACGCCCTGCGTGGCAAAGGCAACGTCTTCGACAGCGCCACTGGCAAGGTGGTTTACAGCATCCAGACCAACTACGCCTGCTGCCGCTTCACCATGAGCGAGCCGTATGTCCTTGGTGCGAACATGGACATGATCGACCTCTCGCAAGACGGCAAACTCGTCTCCACCGGCCCCGCCATCGATTCCCGCGAGTGCCTCGGCGCCGTGGTGAGCAATGGGCGCATCTTTTACACCTCACAAGCCAGCGGCTTCATCGTCTCGCAGACGTATGGGCCGGAGTCAAAGGACCTGCCGCCGGCTTGGGAGGCGCGGTGAATCTTGACCGCACTCACCAGACCCGGTATCCTCTCGCCATGACTGCCACCCAGATCATTCAGGAGATCGACTGCTTGCCGCCGACGGAGGTGGAAAAGATCGTGACGCACGCGAATGAAAGGCTTGAGGAACTCCGACAGATTTCGCCCGCTGCGTTGGGAGTGCTGCTGGATCAGTTCATTGAAGCCACCGATCTGAATCAAGTGGAGCAATTGAGGCTGGAAATCACCAAGGGCTTCTACGGTCGCTGATCAAATGCCAAAAATACGACGCGCCCGTCTGCCAGATGCTCTGTTTCAGCATCTACTTACTCGTGCGCGAGAAAGGCAGATTTCGCGGAACGACATCCTTGCCTTTGCCGCGTGGCTGGACACCAACCCCGAAGTTCCCGAAGGCGAGTGGTTCAAGCGTTTCCCCGGCCTGATTGCCTGCGGCGAGGGTGAGCTGGTGAAGACTTTTCTCATTCCAGGTCAGGTGCCGCATGGCGAGGAAGTGATCTGAGCCTACAGCTCAGCGTCGTCCTCCAGCTTCTTCACGCGGGCGGAGAGGTTCGGCAGACGGTTGATGCCGGCGAGGCGGCGTTTTTCCTCACCGACGGGGATGGCGGGGTAGCCCATGTAGGTGGCTCCGCCGGGCAGATCTTTGGTGACACCGCAGCGGGCGGCGAGTGTGGCCTGCGAGCCGATTTTCACATGACCTGCGACTCCCACCTGCGCCGCGATGACGACGTAGTCGCCGATGTGCGCGCTGCCAGCGATGGCGGTGGCGGCGACGATGATGCAGTGCTTTCCGATGACCACGTTGTGGCCGATTTGGACGAGGTTGTCGATCTTCGTGCCCTCGCCGATCCAGGTGCGGCCAAAACGCGCGCGATCCACCATGGTGCCCGCGCCGATTTCCACATCGTTGTCGATCTGCACGATGCCCGCCTGCCTGATTTTGCGGTGGCGGCCTTTGTCGAATTCATAGCCGAAGCCATCGCCGCCGATCACCACGCTGCTGTGGATGATGACACGCTCGCCGAGTAGGCAACCGGTGTGGACGCTCACATTGGCAAACAGCTTCGAATCCGCGCCGATGCGGGCGTTTCGGCCCACGAAGCATCCCGCGCCGATCTCGGCTCCATCGCCGATCACGACGCCGTCCTCGATGACCGCGTGCGGACCGATGCAGACCTTGGCGGGATCAAACTTCACGTCCTCGCCGATCACGGCGGTGGCATGTACGCCCGGTTTGAAGGGCTCCGGCTGCACGCCGAATTTCTCCACGATGGTCTCAAACATCCGCGAAGGGTCCGCCACGCCGATGCAGGCGACGTTTTCGGGAAATTTGGTCCACGTTTCCGGCACCAGCACGGCGCAGGCCTTGGTGCCTGTGAGCAGGGTGTCGTAGCGAGGATCATGGAAGAAGCTCAGATCGCCCTTCACGGACTCGCGGAGGTTAGCAAAGCCTTCGATGGCGGTGGATTCGCTCCCGGAGAGCAGTTTTCCGCCGACGATTTCTAGGATGTCTTTGACTGTGACGCGCATGAGGGCGCGAGAGTGGCAGGTCAGCGGGCAAAAGCGAACGAAGAAAAGCCTCCCCAGGAGGTTTTCTCGGCATTGAGGGTCGCCATACTTTTCTGATTGAAACCCCGCCTTTCGTGCGATCTCTGCTCCCCCGTTTTTCCCCCATGCGCAGCCTCCTTCTTCTCTCCCTGCTCCTTGCTCCATGCTCCTTGCCAGCAGCGGAGCCGCTGAAAGCCCTCCTCATTACCGGTGGCTGCTGCCATGACTACGCGAAGCAGCATGAGGTCATCGCCAAGGGCATCCAAAGCCGCGCGAATGTGCAGGTGGATGTCATCTGGACCGACGACAAGTCCACCAACCCGCCGCTGCCGGTCTATGACAAGGTCGATTGGGCCAAGGGCTACGACATCATCATCCACGACGAGTGCGCGGCGAGCATGAACAACAAGGAGACGCTCACGCGCATCCTCGACGCGCACCAAACGATCCCCAGCATTCAGCTTCACTGCGCCATGCACAGCTTCCGCACGGGCGAGGATCGCTGGTTCAAGCGCCTCGGCCTGCAATCGAACTCCCACGGCCCGCAGGAGCCCATCGCGATCACGTTTGTCGATAAAGAGCACCCGATCACGAAGACGCTCGCCGACTGGACCACGATCAAAGAGGAGCTGTATAACAACGCGAACCTCTTCGACGCCCATCCGCTCGCGATGGGTAAGCAGACCGTCAAAAACAAGGACGGCACGACCAAGGACGTGGAATACATCGTGGCCTGGACGAATGAAAAAGCCGGTGCCCGCAGCTTCAGCACCACCATCGGACACAACACGGAAACCGTCGCCGATGCACGCTACCTCGATTTGATCACGCGCGGCCTGCTTTGGGCCTGTGACAAGCTCACGCCGGATTTCCTCACGCCGTTCCAAGGGCAGAACAAGGTGACGTTTGTCCCTGCAAAGCCCGTCGAGGCTCCGAAGCTCCCGCCGGTGCCGAAAGACGCCACGGGCATCAAGGCGACCGCGAGCAGCGAGGAGAAGGGCAAGAACAACTTCGCCTGGTGTGCCGTGGACAATGATGAAAGCACTCGCTGGTGCGCCAGCGGGCCGGAGTATCCGCAGTGGTTGCAGCTTGAGCTGGAGAAGCCGCAGGCACTCACCGGCATCGAGACCATCTGGGAAAACAACGGCGTGTATCATTTCAAAGTCGAAGGCAGCACCGATGGCCAGACGTGGACTACGCTCGTCGATGGCAGCACGAATGAAAAGAACGCGCCCTACTCGAATGACTTCGCCAAGGCCGACGGCATCCGCTTTGTGAAGGTGCATGCCCTCAGCAAAAAGAGCGGCGGCTGGGCCAGCATCCGCGAGGTGCGGCTCAAAGGTCCCGGCATCAAAGCCATCACACCGAAGCTGAGTGCCGAGCAGAAGAAAGAATACAACCAGGCCACCGATCCCCGCAAAGACGGCGGCAATGTCGTGCCGAAGATCGTCAAACTCACGCCGGAGGAAGAAGCGGCCATTTTGAAGGATGTGAAGGTCGCCGAGGGCTTTGAAGTCTCCCTTTTCGCCAACAGCGATGCTGCGAACTACCCCGTTTTCCTTGCCGCCGAGCCAGATGGCACGCTTTACGTCAGCAGCGATGGCAACGGTTCCGTGGAGCGCAAACCCAACCGTGGCCGCATCATCCGCCTGCGTGACCTGGATGGCGATGGCCGTGCGGATGAGACGAAGGTCTTCTGCGAGGTGGACAGCCCGCGCGGCCTCGTTTGGGACCATGACCGCCTCTACCTCGTGCATCCGCCGCACCTCAGCGAGTTCATCGATGCCGATCACGACGGCGTCGCCGAGAAACAAAACATCCTCGTCAATGGCATCGCCTACGGCTTCAAAGATCGCCCCGCCGATCACACCACGAACGGCCTCAGCCTCGGCATTGATGGCTGGCTTTACATCGCGGGTGGCGACTTCGGCTTCCTGAAGGCCACCGGCACCGATGGCAAGACGCTCCAGCATCGCGGCGGCGGCGTCATCCGCGTGCGGCCCGACGGCACCGGCCTCGAAATTTACTCCACCGGCACGCGCAACATCCTCGAAGTCGCCATCAGCCCGCTGATGGACATGTTCGCCCGCGACAACACGAACGACGGAGGCGGCTGGAACGTGCGCTTCCACCATTTCACCGGCCTCGATGACCACGGCTACCCGCGACTTTACAAAAACTTCAATGATGAGGCCATCCAGCCCCTCGCCGACTACGGCGGCGGCAGCGGCACCGGAGCCGTTTACATCGACGAACCCGGCTTCGGCGCTTGGAACAACGCCCCCTTCACCTGCGACTGGGGCACTGCTGCCTTGTGGCATCATCAGGTGAAGCCCAAAGGCGCCACCTTCGAAGAAACCCGCAAGCCCGAGCCCTTCATCAAAATGACCCGCCCCACGGATGCGGATGTCGATGGCCTGAGCCGCGTCTATTGCGCCAGTTGGAAAGGTGCCACCTTCGGCTGGGCGGGCCCCGATGTCGGTTACATCGTCCAGGTGAAGCCGAAGGGCTTCAAAGCCGAGCCGCTGCCGGAGTTCGCGAAGGC
>JBJONJ010000426.1:0-2630 GCA_046051905.1 Verrucomicrobiota bacterium | reverse complement strand
TCAGCCCATCGCCCACGCGGCAGCCCAATGCTGCATGCACTGCATCCAGTCCATTCCCAACCTTTTCAGTTCCTCCATTCTCAGTTCTTCCATACCAAGTGGCTTTCGCACGATTCCATCGCTACGACGTTTTTACTCATCACACTCTCCTCACGAGAAAAAACGCCATGACCGCCCGTTGTAGCCCGCTCCTATGATCTTCCGTTTTATCCCTGCCACGCTCGTTCTCGCCTCCTCCACTCTTTTCGCTGCCGACTGGCCGGAGTTTCGCGGACCTGGAGCGCAGGGACAATCTGATGCCAAGGACCTGCCGCTTACCTGGAGCCCCACCTCGCATATCGCGTGGAAGACACCGGTCGCCGGCGTGGGCTGGTCTTCGCCGGTCGTCATCGGGGATCGCATCTTTTTGACCTCCGCCGTCTCTCTCAGTGGCAAAGAAGAAGCCACCGCTGATCGCTCGCTGCGGGCGCTGGCGCTCGACGCGGCCACGGGCAAGACCGTGTGGGATGTGGAGCTCTTCCAGGCAGCCGCGCCACGGGCCCATCGCAAGAACAGCCATGCCAGCCCCACGCCCGTTTATGAGGATGGAAAGCTCTTCGTGCACTTCGGCCATCTCGGCACCGCCTGCCTGAACGCCAGCAACGGCCAGACCGTGTGGGCCACGCAGGCGCATGCCTATGTGCCCGTGCATGGCAATGGCAGCAGTCCGGTCTTGTTTGAGGATCTGCTCATCTTCTCCGCGGATGCCGAGACAGAACCCAAGGTCATCGCGCTCGACAAAACCACCGGCCAGCAACGCTGGGCCTTTGCCCGCCAGTCCGACGCGAAAAAGAAGTTCTCCTTCTGCACCCCCCTCATCATCGACGTGAAAGGCCAGAAGCAGCTCATCACGCCCGGCAGCGGCGTGGTGAACGCCTTGAACCCCAAAGACGGCACGGAGATCTGGCGCTGCTACTATGACCAAGGTTACAGCGTGGTGCCCCGCCCGGTGTATGCCCACGGCATGGTCTTCATCAGCACCGGTTACGACAAGCCCCTCGTGCTCGCCATCAAAGCGGATGGCCAGGGCGATGTGACCGCCACGCACCTCGCCTGGAAGATCGAAAAGGCCGCGCCGCATAATCCGAGCATGGCTGTCATCGGCGACGAGCTCTACTTCATCGCCGACAACGGCATCCTGAGTTGTGTCGATGCCAAAACGGGACAGGTCCACTACTCCGAGCGCTGCACCGGCCCCGTCTCCGCCTCGCTGCTCGCCGCCGATGGGAAGCTCTACATCCAGGATGAGAAAGGCCTCGGCGTCGTCGTGCAGCCGGGCAAGCAGTTCAAAATTCTCGCGCAGAACGACCTCGGTGAGCGCAGCCTGGCCTCCTATGCCGTCATCGGCTCTGACCTGCTCATCCGCACCGAGGGGAATCTCTTCCGCATCAAGAAGTAGGCCGCCTCGCTGTAGGCTGCCTCTGTGAGGCGGTGGCCCCAGGTAACGCGGAAGGCCAGGTCATAGACCTGGCCTACAGGGCAGCTGCCTCACTTGCCGATGCAGAAGCTCGAAAAGATCACATCGAGGATCTGCTCCACATCCACCTGGCCGATGACATCGCCGAGCGCTTGCAGCGACTCGCGGAGTTCCAGCGCGATGAACTCGGGCGCTTGATTCGACTCGATGGCGGCTCTCGCGGCAGTCAGACGCTCCACGCTGCGCTGGAAGGCGGCCTGATGGCGGGCGTTGATGGCGATGGGATGATCCGAGGCGAGCGGTCCGGCCTTCGCGATGATGTCGCGGATGGCATCCCGCAGCGCTTCGATGCCTTCGTTTTGCACACAGGAGATCTGAAGCGCGGCTTTTTGGCCTTCCCAGTCTGCGTGAAGGCCAAGATCGGTTTTGTTCAAGATGATCAAGTGACGGCTGGCGAGGCCTGCGGGCACTTCGAGGCGTTGAGTAGCCTCGGGAGCCTGGCTGGCATCGAGCACTTCGAGGATCAAATCGGCCCGTTCGAGCTCCCGCTGCGTGCGCTCGATGCCGATGCGTTCGATGGCATCCTGCGAGTCGCGCAGGCCGGCGGTGTCCACCAGACGCAGCGGGATGCCATGCACCTGGATGATTTCTTCGATGGTGTCACGCGTGGTGCCCGCGGTGGGGCTCACAATGGCACGCTCAAAGCCGAGCAGAAGATTGAGAAGGCTGCTCTTGCCGACATTCGGTGCGCCAGAGATCACCGTGCGGGCGCCGTGGCGCAGGATGCGGCCCTGCTCGGAGGTGGCGAGCAGCTTGCGGGCCTGCACCTGCACGGCGTCGATGCGGCGCAGCAGGTCGGCACCGGTCTCCGGCGAGATGTCTTCCTCGGGAAAGTCGATGTAGGCCTCGATGTGGGCCAGCACCGGCACGAGCATCTGCTGCATCTGGGATGCCTCGCGACCAATGGCCCCGCCGAGCTGCTCGTTCGCGGCCCGCAGCGCCAGCGTGCTCTGCGCATGGATGAGATCCATCACCGCCTCGGCCTGCGTGAGATCCATCTTGCCATTCAAAAAGGCACGCTGGGTGAACTCGCCCGGCTCCGCGGCTCTCGCACCGCAGGCCAGCACCCGCTCCAGCACCCGCTGCGTGACGAGCACGCCACCGTGGCCGTGAA
>JBJONJ010000425.1:0-12862 GCA_046051905.1 Verrucomicrobiota bacterium | reverse complement strand
CGATCCGCAGAGGCAACTTTCACAGTGTTGGCGAACTCAAAGAAGCCATTGATCAATACCTCAGCGCCCACAACCAGCAGCCCAAACCTTTTCGGTGGACTGCTGACGCGAACACCATCCTGGCCAAGAATGCTCATTGATGTAATGCACTTCAATGACAGTGCATTAGACCGGTTTTCAAAATGTCTGTCCGATTCCCGCCGGCGGGGCGGCCTCATTGGCTCGTCAGCTATTGTCTCAATCGCCTCCTCGCTCTTTCCTTGCACTGAAGCCGCCGCGCTGCCGGTCATTTCAGACATTCTTTTTGAGAAAAGGTCTAAGGAGCCAAAACAGCATGACAGGTCGATCACGACAAAAGAAGGCCGCTTCCAGTTTATTACAGCAGGTCGCGCTGGGTTGAAGACGATTTAAAAACCGATTTTATCTTACCCACTTTACAACCTTAAATGACCAAGTGGAAATCTTACCATAGAAAGTGACGCTTTGCGAAGTTCAGATACTGCGACCAGTCGTAAGCGGTCACATCGTGCTTACCGCTGCGGTTGTGGTAGCCGATGAAATCTCCCACAGGTGTGTCACTGGCGGGCTGCGCCTCGACGACGGTGCCTTTTTTGCCGAAAAGGGCATACACCGGCCCGGCGTGTTTGCCGGAGAGGAATTCGCCCTTTTGATCCGCCCAGTGATCCTCCGTCGCGCTAGCGATGTAGATCGGACGTGGGGCAGCTAGGGCGATGAGCATGTGCATGTCGATGGGACACGCGGCAGCGTTTCCGGCATAGCTAGCGTATCGCGGTGTGAACCAATGCGGGAAGGCCTTCGTGATGATGGCCGTCGTCTCGCCGAAATCGCGACGCATCAGCGCCGCGCCGCCTTCGCCGCTGTTGTTCGAGATCACCACGCCAAACCGCTCATCTTGCACACCGGCCCAAAGCGACGTTTTGCCCAGTCGTGAATGCCCGATAACTACGAGATGCTTGCCATCGATCTGCGCATCCGTTTGCAAATAATCCGCGATGCGGCTCAGCCCCCATGACCACGCTCCGATGGCACCCCACTCACCGTCTTTCCAGACGGTGTTTGCCCCATCAGCACTCACCGCCGCACGCAGACTGTCCTTCCACCCATCCGCATGATCCGGCTCGATATCGCCATAGTAAGCGGTGGCCACGGCAAAACCGGCCTTGAGGATCATTTCCAGCGGCCAGCGGCTGCTTTCGGTGCCTCGAGTGTCTTCGGTGGCTTGGTGATCGACGATGTTCTTCTCCTTATTCTCCCGCATCCAGCGGGTGGAGATCGGCACATCCTTTTCCGTGCTCACCGCGTGATTTCCGCCAAAGCTCAGCCCCACAAAACACGGCGCGGCCTTGACGCCATTGGGGATATAAATCATCACATCCATTCCCTTCCATGCCGGACGTTTTGGCAGCGAGACATGCACGAATTTCCGCGTCGCCAGCCCGCCAAGCGCATCGGTCTTTGTTTCTGTGACGTCAAACTTCGGCGTGCCGACCTGCACAGGCGTCTTGCCATACACATGCTGCTCAAACAGCCCGAAAATCTCCCCACGCCGTAATTTCATCCACTCCTCTGCCGTTGTCGCCTTCAAATCCGGCAGCGGATCGTTGCCCACTTTTGCCTCATCGTAGTTCACGCCAGGGCGTGGCGTCTGTGCAAGAAGCGAAGAAGCGGCGAAAACGAGGGATATAAAGCTGGGGCGTGTCATGAGGCGCATTCAAACGCTGCATAAGCAAGCATTTGTGCGGCGGGGATTGCCCTTGCTCAATCCTGCAACTCGACAAATTCACTTTCAGTGAGATCCGCGTCACGAATCAGGCTGCGCAAAGTTCCGTGTGCCAGTTCTTGGTGGTCGGGAACGGCGAGCGAGGCAATGCTGCCCTCTTTCACCATGATCATGTGACTACCTCGCTGCCTCGCTGCCACCCAGCCAGCTTGGTTGAATGCTTTGGCAGAGAGCGCGTGGCGGGATGGTTTCAACCGCAAGCCTTGCCCTCAGCTCGCTCCCGATCCACGCAGCACGGCGGGTACGGTCTGGGCGAGGATTTTCACGTCGAGCCAGAGGGACCAGTTGTCGATGTACTTGAGGTCGAGGGCCACCCATTCATCGAAGTTCTTGATACCGTTGCGGCCAGTGACTTGCCAGAGGCAGGTAAGGCCGGGCTTCACGCTGAGGCGGCGGCGCTGGGCGTGCTTTTCGATGCGCTCGATCTCATACACGGGCAGCGGCCGCGGGCCGACGAGACTCATCTCGCCGCGGACCACGTTGATGAGCTGCGGCAGCTCATCAATACTCATACGGCGCAGCCAACGCCCAAAGGCGAAGATGCGTGGGTCGTGCTTGATTTTGAAAACGGGGCCGTCCATCTCGTTGTGCGCTTCCAGTTCCTCACGTCGCGACTCGGCATCGGTGTGCATGGTGCGGAATTTCCACATGGTGAAAGACTTCCCGTAGAGGCCTGCACGTTCTTGTCTGAAGAAAATGGGGCCGCGTGAGCCGAGGCGGATGCCGAGGATGGCGATGAGCCAGGCGGGCGATGACAAAACGAGTAAAATGGCCGCGCCCAGGCGATCGAGAGCACCTTTGCAAAGCAGTTCCCAAGAGGCCTGAGGTGTGCTGTGAAAGACGAGCATGAGCTTTCCGCCCATCACATCAAAAGTGGGCCGGGCGATGGCCGTCTCGAAAAAGTTCGCGGCGATCCAGGCCTCGACGCCGACGGTTTCACAGGCCTGCACAGCCTCCTCGATTCGGCCGAAATGCACATGACGCACCGCGAAAAGCACGCGGCTGATGGCGTGCTCCTTCAAGGCGAATTCCAGCTCTCCCACAGGACGCGTGGTGATGTCGAATTTCATCACGACATCGATTTCCGCCCGCTGCTCCTGCGTGAGATGGGCGATAAAATTCTCGATGTCCTGCTCCTGGCCTGCCACGATGACTCGTTCGCGGCCTTTGCCGGAGGCGAGGCGGCGGCGCAGGCGATCACGTTGCCAGCTTTCGCGCAGCAGCAGGCCGCTGGCACCAAGGCCGACGGAGAAAAGCACCACGGCGCGGCTGGGCACCTCCCATTTGAAGAACACCACGCAGGCCCCCACAAACATGCCGATGATCACCAACCCCTCGAAAAGTTGCCGTAGAGAACGGCTGAGCGTCTTGTTGTGAATGTTTGAGTAAAAGCCACGGACCTCCAGCGCGATGGGAGTGAAGAGCGGCACGACGGCCAGCACCCAAAAAAACTGCTCAAAGGGCGGAATCTCGATGGCGTCCGGCATGAACATCGGCACCACCGTTGAGCGCAGGTAGTGGCTGAACCAGAGAGAAAAGGCAAGCACGGAGCTGTCGAAGATCTCCGTGAGCTGCAAATTGATTTCTTGCTTTCGGCCAAGCATATTCGGGCGTTCCCAATGTCAGATTTTATTTAAGATTGCTGAAATTATAACAGACCTAACCTGTGCCACAACTCCTTTCCTCAAAAAACCTCCTCCTCTCCCCCCGACCGCTTGCGGTGGGAGTCTTGGGGGATCAGGCGGCTCTCCAGCGACTAATGAGCCTCGATCCCGCCGCCCGTGAGGCCACCTGCGATGTGGTGGAACTGCGGCTGGATACTTTAAACCTGTCTGCCGAGGAGTTGCGCCGCCTTTTGGCCGGAAACACCCTGCCGCTGCTGCTCACGTGCCGTCATCCATCTGAAGGAGGCTCTTCTCCCAGCGATCCTGCGGCCCGGGCGGCCATGATCGAGCCGCTGCTGGACCTCGCCGCGCTGGTGGACATCGAATTGCGCACCGCCGCGCAGATGCAGGGCACGATTCAAAAAGCCCACGCGGCAGGTGCCTTCGTCATCGGCTCCTTCCATGACTTTCAAGCCACACCCGCCGATGAGGTGCTGGAGGGCTCCATCTCCTTCGCCCAGCCCCTCGGGCTCGATAGCGTCAAGATCGCCACCTTCTTGAACAGCCAGGACGATCTCGTCCGCCTCATGAAACTGGCCTCCGCGCAGCATCGCCAACGCATCTCCGTCATGGGCATGGGCCCGTGGGGCCGCGTCTCGCGGCTCGTGCTCGCGAAATGCGGCAGTTTGCTCAACTACGGCTACATTGGCACCTCAAACGCTCCCGGCCAGTGGCCAGCCTCCGAACTCAAGCAACTCCTTCTCCAGCTTTGAATCCCGCCATGAAGTTACTCACCAAACGCACCTCCCTGCTTGCCCTTATGGCCAGCCTGGCAGCCACTTCCTGTGATGACCCGAAACGCGAGGAGCAGCTCCGTTGGCGTGAGGAAGAGGCACAGGCCAAGCTAACCGCGATGACGCAACGCGAGGCAGAGTTTGCCAAGGAAAAGCATCAGATCACCGAAGCCCTGCGGCAGATGGAGGCCCGCGAAAAAGCCGTCGCCGACAAGGAGAAAACCCTGCTCATCCAGCTCGCGGAGGAGACCGAGAAGCTCAAAAAGGTGCGCCGCGAAATCGAGATCAAAAACCTCCGCGGTCCCGTCCCGCTCATCTCTGCTGAGCGCAGCATCGTGATCGATCCGGCCTCCGACGACATCCTGTTTGAAAAAAACGCCGACAAGCGCGGTGCCATCGCCAGCACCACCAAGATCATGACCGGACTCCTCATCGTCGAGGCCGGCAACCTCGATCAAATCATCACGGTCGAGAAAAGTGACACGCAATGCGCCCCTGTGCGCCTCGGCATTAAAGAGGGCGAGACCTACACCCGCCTCCAGCTCCTCAGCGCCGTGCTCGTGAAAAGCTCCAACGACATCGCCCAGGCCCTCGCTCGCGACAATGCCGGCAGTGTCGCCGCCTTCGTCGACAAGATGAACGAGAAGGCCAAGTCGCTCGGCCTGCAAAACACCCACTTCGTCAATCCGCACGGCCTTCCCGGCCTCACCGACGACCAGCCCTACTCGACCGCACGCGATCTCGCCGTCATCGCCAAATGGGCCGATAAAATGCCCGAGATCCGTGAGATCGTGAAGCTGCAGTCCTACAAATTCAAAAAGCCCGATGGCAAGTTCATCGACCTCGCCAACACCAACCGCGTCCTGCGCACCGCCTCCTACTGCGACGGCATGAAAACCGGCTACACCGACGCCGCCGGCTACTGCCTCGTCGCCACCGGCGAGCGCAACGGCCGCCGCCGCATCGTCGTCATCCTCAACGACACCGAAAGCAGGGTCTGGAAGGATGCGCAGGCTTTGCTGGATTGGGCGCTCAAGGCGTGATTTCGGTTCGCTGAAGGCCACAAAAGATCGCAAGGAACGCAAAAGAGATTCTTCGGGCACCATGCGTGCGGTGAGTCTGTTTCACCGCTAATCTGACGCGAACGAGACGCTGATGGCCCTCTTTTCTCAGCGTCATATTCGACCTGTTCCCAAAAAGAATGCCTGATTCGAAGGAGGCTGAAAGCCTCTAGGAATCCAGCCCAGGGTTGGAGTGGCAAAGCCACGCAAACCCTGGGTTTGCCACGAATAAACCGGCGCTCTGAAAGAGCGCAGGAGAAGCGGCGAACGTTATCCCGAACTCTTTCAGAGTGCTGCGGTCCTTCCCAACACGAACCTAGGCTGTACGAGCCTTGGGCTGCACTCCCATCAGCCTTTCAGGCCCGCAGGGTAAATAACAAACATTCTGAGACCTCCTTATCTTGGCGATCTCTGCGTTCTTTTGCGGCTATCTTCCCCGCTTCCTCGCCAGCTCCGCGAGATACGCCGTATCCCGCAGCATCTGCTCGTAGTAGCTGCTCCAGTTCGCGGTGCCTTTGGGGTTCGTGGCCTTCGAGGAGCGTGCCCACAGGTAGGCTGCCTCGGCTTTTTCAAACTGGCGCAGGTTGTGGAAATGCTTTCCCAGCGCCACGCGAGGTTCCTCGTGCAGCGGAGCCAGTTCCATCGCCCGGTGAATGGCTTGCAAGGCCTCGTCATGCTTGCCAGCGGCGTCGAGCGCATCCGCTCTCGCGAGCTGGTAGTGATGGCTCGCGGGGTTCAAAGCGCAGGCTCGTGTCAAAGCGGCCAGCCCAGATTCGATGAGGCGCTTTTGCTCTGTCGGGCTTTTTTTCGGACTCCAGTTATCGAGGTAGGCGAGTCCCAGTCGATACTGAATCTCTCCGCTGCGTGGATCAATCTCCGCTGCTCGAAGCAGATGCTCCAGCGCCGTTGCCTGATCCTTTTGCTTCACCGCCAGATAGGCCTGCGCGGCCTGATAATCCGCCTGGCCCCAGGTCACCGCGCCAAAGGCCAGCACGGCGCTCGCCGCCATCGCCGCCAGTTTGATGCCCACGCGAACGCCGGGCACGCGGAGGCGCTTCGGGCCATCCGCGTCGATGCCTGGATTCGCCAGAAAACCGAGTAGCACGGCTCCGGTGAGGATGACCGACGGGATGTGCCAGTGAAACTCCACCATCGCATGCACCATCGTGGCCGTCAGCGCCGCCAGCGACCCGAGCACGAGCGACAGCGTCACGCTGCCGAGCCTGCCCGTGCGTGGAAATTTGCTCCTCGCGAACCACTTCATGAAGACGATCCCATTCCATAGATGCGTGGCGATCAGCATCAAAAGCAGCGCCAAGCCCGCCCAGCCATAGTCGGCCAGCATTTGCAGGTAGTCGTTGTGAGCGAAAAGGGCGTCGCCCTCCCAGTTCGACATGCGCGGATCACGAAACTGGATGCTGCCGGAGTAAAACATCCGCGCTCCAGAGCCCCACAGCGGCTGCTCCGCATGCTGCGTCATCGCCGAGCTCCAGATTCGCCCGCGCACATCCTCGGACATTGGCGATCCGATCTCGCGACGCTGAATCGCCTCCTCGTTCACTTTGTAGAGCACCCCGCCCCCGAGCAGCAGCAGCAGCGATCCACCGAGCAGCAGCCATTTGAAAAGCGCCCGCTGCGTGTGCCACACCAGCCACAGCGCCAGCAGCATAAAGACCGCCGCACCTACCGCCACGCCAAGCAAAGCCCCGCGACTCACCGTCAGCGCCGTGCCCGTGGCGATCGCCAGGATCACAAAGCCCAAAAACAACCTCAGCGCCGCGCCTGCCCGGCCAAACCACATCCATCCCGCGCACAGAAACATCACCATCGAGAGAAAGGCCGCCAGATGGTTCGGATTGTTGAACAGGCCGCCGATGCGGCCCGCCCCAAAACTGCGCCCAAAGCCAGGCACCACATGAAACTCCCAGCGTCCGCTGAAATGCACCAGCCCCACGGCGAGGTTTGCCACCGTCAAAACGAGCAACACATACAAAATGCCCATGCGAGACCTCGGATGGCTCGCCGCCGTCGCCGCCAGCAAATAGGCCACCAGCGCCCCGCAGAGCATCACCGCATCCTCCCGCGCCCAATCTCCCACCGGCGAGCCCCAAGCCCGTGCCGCCACATAACCGGCAAAGACCAGCGTCGAGGCCACACATGCATCCGCCGGTGGAAAACTCACCCGCAGCCTCCACTTCGCTGCCGCCAGCAATCCCCCCAGCCCCAGCAGCAAGGCCCCAGGCCAGAAAAACAGCAGCCTCGTCTCCGTGCCCAGCGATCCGCCGACAAGCAGCGCGGCCAGGAAGAGAGCGAGAACGAGTTTTTGCATGCGACGCCCATTTACAACGCTTCCGGCACTTTGCGCAAGCCGTGCAAGTCCCCCAGATCACACAAGTCGGACGAGTCAGGCTCGTCTGACAATCTGTTTGTCCGCTCCCTTGAGATATCTTACACATCCGCCATGCGCACCAACCTCTGCCACCGCACACGCCGCGCCGGCTTTACCTTGCTGGAGACGGTGATCGCGCTGGCGATCTTCAGCCTGGCGGTGGTGGCGCTGGCGGAGGCCATTCAAAGGTCGGGCAATACCTCCAACATCATCCGCGAGGACATTCGCATCCGCGACCGCATGGCCGCGCTAACTGCGGAGACCACGCGGTTGATCGCCCTGACCGCCGCCGGGGCCCGGCCACAGCAGCTCGAGCCCGTTCAAGAAGGCGGCGTGATCTATCAGGTGAAGGCCCAACAGATTAAAAACCTCGTGAACAAGGACAAGGTGCCCGTCGAGGGCCTCTGGCAGGTGATCACCACCGCCGACTGGAAGGAAGGCACCAGCGATCAGCATCTCGAAGAAGAGACCTGGGTCTATCCACCGCTGCTTCCGCGGCTGCAATAACGACGGAACGCGCTAAGGCATCGCCTTCAGCTTCTTACCCGGCAAAAGGAACATCCTTCCCGCCTCATTGCAGATGAGTAGATTCGGCCCGTCTTTGCCGAGCATCGTGCCCACTGCGCCGGTTTCATGTGCGCCACCGGGTTGAACGACGAGACCATCTTCATCGCGGAAAACGAGTGGCCTCGCGAAGGTGTTGTCACCTTGGTTCAGTATCAGTAGTGGCGTGCCGAGTGTCTTCTTCGCCTTCGTGGGCAGCGCTTTGTCCACCAAACTGCCAATCAAGCCACCCACGACGGGATTCTGACCCAAAGCAGCCATCGGATAGCCCGTTTCGCGATCCGGGATGGAAACGACACGCCCCGTGCCGATGACGAAGTCGAGAGCGCCGTCCTGATTCCAATCGAAGAAGTCGAGTTTGCAGCGCCCGCTCATGCCACCCACACCGCCGCTGGTGCCGATGAGCTTGCCATCGTCGAGCTTCAGCTTGCCACCGTCCTCCAGGTTGTAGTCGTCGATGCGCCAGTAGAGATGAAAGTGGTCATCGCCATCCACGATGACCAGCGCCATGCGGTCGTCGATCTTTGCCAGCGCGGGACGACAGCGCCACATGCCATGCAAATCAATACCATCGCAGTAGAGCGGTCGCGCCGCATCGAGCTTCGGCTGCGTCTTTGTGCCGCGATTCAGGTAGATGAGGTAATCGCCGGTGATGTCGCCCGTGATGAGATCGATCGTGCCGTCGTCATTCCAATCAATCGCATTCGGCGAAAGATAGCCCCAGCGAGCCTCCTGCAAGCCCTGCAAACTGCCCGAGTAGCCCGCCTGCACCTGGATCTCGCGGTCACCGGCCTGCACACGTGTCGCGGGCAAAAACTTCGGATCGTCGTTGCTGCCGATGTTTTCAAAGAAGAGCACAAAGCCCTCCGAATTGCCCGCGAGGATGTCCAGCACGCCATCGCCATTCCAATCGACCGTCGTCGGTGAGGGCAGCGTGCCCGCGTAGAGGTCAGCGTGCTCCTGCAAAACCGAAACCGGCTCCGCAAACACCGGTGCCCCCGTCTTCGCCCACTTCCCGGTGAAGCGGCAAAAATACAGCGAGCCCTCACCACACGCGATCAAGCCGCCCGGATACGCCGCCACGCTCGGATTGATGCTCGGATGCCGCAGTGCATTGCCATCCTCGCCTGCAACGAGACGCCTCATGTCGAGCTCAAAGCCGCTCGCGGCCTTGTTGCGGTAGTAGATGAGATTTCCCTGCCGCGAGCCCGTGATGAGATCGCGCTCGTGCCCGGCACCCAGATCAATGCCCGTGATGCCGTGCATCGAAAAAAACACCTCCTGTTTCGTCTTCGATATCTGTCGCACCTCGCCCTTCGCCGACCAGCCGATAAGATAGCGATACCTCAGCTCGCCTACGGCGATGCCCGATGAGTTGAAGGGCCGCCAATCATCTGTGTTCGGACTGCCCTCGGTGCCTTTGCCACCATTCGACACCTCAAACGCGAGATCGAAGCCGTCATCATTCGGCAGCACGCCGAGGCTTGAGGGCGATTTCAGGGCCTTTGGCAGCTTCTCGCGCTTCGTTTCTCGGAATTCATGCTTCTCGCGATCAAACTCCGTCGTCACCAGCTCTTCCTTGTCGATCCACAGCCCGACGATGCGGCCGTTCCTCTCTTGAAACACCGAGCCCTTGTCCTTGAAGGCACATTTCACGACCACAGGCTCCGCAAACACCGGCGCACCGTCCTCTGCCGAAGCCACCCACTTGAACAAATGCACCGCCTGCGGTCCCCCATAGCCCGCGACGAAGAGATCAGGCTGCTTCCCGCCAAACACCCGCGCATGCCCCAGCACATGATGATTTAAATTCACCAGCGCCAGCGGCCCGCGACCGTTCGGTGCCGCCGATGGCAGCGCCTTCGTGCCTGCGGGCAGATGCGGCTCCGCCGAGTGGCAGAGGCTCGAGAGGATGAGGAAAACGAGAAGCGGCTTCATGAAGATTCGATTGTGAATCGAATCCGTTCTGATTCGACACGATGTAAACGAATCCATTTCGCTTCCATCCTTCCAACCTCAAACGCTACATGTTACCGATTTTTGAACAATCATGAGGGTTCTTGATGTGGCTTGAAATTCATGAGCGGAAACGCCAATACCATCTCTTCAGCCTAGATGGCCTTTCAGATTCGACAGTGAATTGGTGGTAGTCTGATTTGCGAATCACCGCTTGAATTCGAGTGGCGAAACACCATGGGCGGAATCTGTGAACGCGCCCTGATGGAAGGTGGTGCTTCTCGATAAACCGTGGGTCGTCAAGGTCGCACAAAAAGTGCTCCGGCTGTTCAGCGACGGCAGAAAATCGCAACGATTGCCCCGCCGGAAGCACACCGGCTTCCGAGTCATCGTATTCAGCAAGAATTGCCGTTGTGTCATAGGCCCAGACATAAGCCACCCGAAGATCGACAAGTGAACGACGCCACAGGTTGGAGGCAGGCGGAGTAGATTCTGTGGTTTCAGCAATCATACGCGGGTTCGTGTGTCCTTTGCCCTTTTGGCTTCGATTGCCAATCGAAGCTACCGCACCACCGGCGGCAGCTTGCACGACTGCCATGCCAGAAAGCGCCACTGGCCCTTCTCTTCGCGCCACACAGCCAGAAAGCTCAGCACCGCATCCATCACCTTGCCCTCCGACTCTGCTTTGACATGCGCACGCCCCGTCATGAGCGCGATCCCCGGCGCGGGGAAGGTGAAGTTCTGCTCCTCATAATCATAGCCCACATACTTCGTCTTCCCGGCACCGAGGATGTCGATGAACGACGCCTTGGTGTCCACGATGCCGTTCGAGTGCGCATAACGCAGTTCATCGGAGAACACCGCGTCGAGCTTCGCACGATCGCCCGATTGCATCGCGGCCACCCGGGCTTTGTCAGCCGCCTGGACAGCAGCGAGTTGCGGATTTTCCGCCGCGAAGGCTTGGACGACGAACAGCAGAGCGAGTGAGGCGAGCAGGGTTTTCATGGTAGATTCGATTATGAATCGAATCATGGCTCGGAAGACTTCGATTACCAATCGAAGCTACGATGAAATGATTCGCCGACCTTTAGGGCCGCTTTGGCAGGGTTCTCAGCTATATATTTCTGGAGGGCCTTCCACTCCGCATCGTCACGGACGATGTGATCATAACTGTGTTTCTGCCAGAAATCACCGCTTCGGTTCAAAAGCAGGTTTAGTTCCCGAGCCGAATGCCGCTTGCGACTCTGCAAGATATCCTCCAGTTCGTGTCCGGGCAGCGGTGTGAGCAGCAGGTGGACATGATTTGGCATCACGACGAGGTCACCAAGCACATATCGAACACCATCGAAGTTTTTCCAGCCATCCAGAATGATGCCCTGACACTGCTGGTCACGCAAAGCGCAGGAGCCATGCCCTTCATCAAGATACGAGTTCAGCTTGCGATTGAAGTGCTTAAGGAAGTCCCGCTGTTTCTCAGGATCGAGCTGACAGAAGCCTTTGGACCACTTTTCGACCTGGATGCCATGCAGGCTCAGCCAATAAACCTTTTCCTCCTCCCACTGCCTCAGCACTCGCTCCGGGATAGAATCTGCCATTCGATAGGTCACAAAGTAAGCGCAGCCCTCCTGCCGCCAGTGCGGCATGTTGGTGAAATAGATGCGAGCCGGCTTGCGATCGCTGAACGGCTGGATGCTCATCGTAGATTCGATTGTTAATCGAATCCTTTCCCAAACCGCTTCGATTGCCAATCGAAGCTACTTTAAGCCGAGAACAAAATCGACCAGTTCCTGGCACTCGAAAAACGATGGGCCGACCTTGTGGCCTTCGCCGGGGGCGATTTTGACACTGAAGGAACCACCCGCAGCCTCGTAGCGTTCTTTGAGGAGCTTGGTGTTGTCATCGTAGGGCACCACGACGTCGCTGTCTCCATGCACGGCGAACATGGGCACTTTGTTGGCGGCGAGACCGCCGAGGTTGTCGATGGGGTTGAACTCTTTCAGTCGCGTCACGAGCTCCGCCTCTGGCAGGGCGTAGTCGGCGAGTGTTTGGGGCTTCGAGTTCTTCATTGGCCAGCTGGCGAGATTGCAGACGGGATAGATCCCGACCCAGGCCTCGATCTTGTCGGGGTTCCGAAAGGCCCACGCGAGGGTCATCATGCCGCCGCGACTTTGCCCGAGCAGGATCGGCTTCGCGGAGAAGCCGCGCTTCACCATCGCATCGTAAAACAGCGTGAACTTCGCCGAACTCGCCGGTGAGCCACGCACCTCGCCGAGGTCGAAGCCCGCGAGACTGATACCCGCCTTCATGAAGGCATCGAAATACAGCTTCCGTCCGGCAAGTGAGACGCCCCCATTCAGCGTCGGTGCATACCAGACCCATGGTTTGTTATCGGCAGGCTTCGGCGCGGCATAGATCACGGCCTTGTGACCGCTGACATCAAAGATCTTGGCTTTGACTTTGGGCAAAGGCTCCTGCGCGAGCACAGGCAACGCGAGGAGAGCGGTGAGGATGTTGAGGAGGTACTTCATGGTAGATTCGATTGCCAATCGAAGCTACTTTGTTTGCTTCAGCCCGGCGGCCTTGTCGATGAGCTGGAGGAACTCGCCGCGGTAGCCGAGCTTGTCGGGGCCTTTGCCGGCGAGGGCCAGCTTGCGCACGGCTTCCCAGGTGAGCGTGCCTTTGTAGCTGGAATC